>CAWUIW010000127.1:0-9495 GCA_963922515.1 uncultured Rhodobacterales bacterium
CATCGGCTGATGTGAGCCGACGTGGTCGGGGCGCAATGCGTCGCCCCGACCGCTCCACCGTTGCGAGGAACTTCCGATGTCAAAGATCAAGGTTGAAAACCCCGTTGTCGAACTTGACGGCGACGAGATGACCCGCATCATCTGGGACTTCATCAAGAAAAAGCTGATCCTGCCATATCTGGATGTCGACCTGCTGTACTACGATCTGGGCATCGAAGAGCGGGACAGAACCGATGACCAGATCACCATCGATGCCGCCGAAAAGATCAAGGAGATCGGGGTTGGCGTGAAATGCGCGACGATCACACCGGACGAGGCGCGCGTTAAAGAGTTCGGTTTGAAAAAGATGTGGCGGTCGCCCAACGGAACAATCCGCAACATTCTGGGTGGCGTGGTGTTTCGCGCTCCGATCATCTGCCGCAACGTGCCCCGGCTTGTTCCCGGCTGGACACAGCCAATCGTGATTGGACGGCACGCTTTTGGCGATCAATACCGCGCAACGGACATGAAGTTTCCCGGACCGGGCACGTTGACAATGAAATTCGTCGGTGAAGACGGCACTGTCGATGAACGCGAAGTGTTCCAGGCACCATCTGCCGGCGTCTACATGGGCATGTATAACCTGGATCAGTCGATCTATGATTTCGCGCGGGCGTCGTTCAACTACGCGCTGAACTTGGGATGGCCATGCTACCTGTCGACCAAGAACACGATCCTGAAGCAATATGACGGCCGGTTCCTTGAAATCTTCGCCGAGGTTTTTGAGGCCGAATTCAAGGACCAGTTCGACGCCAAGAAAATCTGGTACGAGCATCGATTGATCGATGACATGGTGGCATCAGCGATGAAGTGGTCCGGCGGATTTGTGTGGGCCTGCAAAAATTACGACGGCGATGTCCAGTCCGACACCGTCGCCCAAGGCTTTGGTTCGCTGGGTTTGATGACATCGCAACTGATGACACCCGACGGCAAGATTGTTGAAGCCGAAGCCGCCCACGGCACCGTGACGCGCCACTATCGACAGCATCAGAAGGGTCAGGCCACTTCCACAAACTCCATCGCGTCGATTTACGCTTGGACCGGCGGGCTGAAACACCGGGCCAAGCTGGACGATAACGCGGCGCTCGCAAACTTTGCGACCACGTTGGAAAAAGTGATTGTGGACACCGTGGAAAGCGGGTTCATGACCAAGGACCTCGCCTTGCTGGTGGGCCCCGATCAAAGCTGGCTTACCACGATGGGCTTTCTGGAAAAGCTGGACGAGAACTTGAACAAGGCCTTGGCCGGATAAACCAGACTTGCGCTCTCGGTGTATGTCCCAGTGGCACTAAGCGCCGCGGTTATGCGTTTTGGCATACAACTGTGCGATAATCCGGCTGGCGGTTTTCTCGAACAGGCAAGGCACCAACGCGTGCACCAACGCCGCGCCGGCTGCTGCAAATAGTTGGATCGCAAAGGTCAGGGCGAAGACCGCATGCCGCCCATAGCTTTCGTCAACGGTTCTGGGGTGTTCAAGAAACAGGCGATCGATCATGGCAAGGCTCCATCCATTTGCGTGTGATGGGACAGTGACACAGAAACAACCAAGAGTTATCCCAAATATACTTGTCATAGACTAATTTTGCGGGATAATTTCCCCTATCGTGATTGGTTAATGAGATGGATGCCACAGACCGCAGAATTTTGAACGCCTTGCAACGCGATGCCATGTTATCTCTGGACGAGCTGAGCGAGGTCATCAACCTGTCGCGCAATGCCTGTTGGCGGCGGATCAAGCATTTGGAAAACCAAGGCGCCATTCAAAAAAGGGTGGCCATTCTGGATCCGCACCATGTCGGTCTACCACTATTGGTCTTCATTCAGGTGCGCACCAGCGCGCATGATGCCAATTGGCTCAAGACTTTCGCCGATGCGACGCGCGGTATGCCAGAAATTCTGGCCGTCTATCGCATGACGGGGGATCTGGATTATCTGCTCAAAGCCCGTGTGGCGGACATGGCAGGCTACGATCGATTGTACCAAAGTCTGATATCACGCGTTCCACTCTCGGACGTTTCAGCAAGCTTTGTTATGGAAGAAATCAAAGACACCACTGCCCTGCCCTTGTGAGGTTGCCAATGCCCGTTCACTACATCTACTTGTTCTTCGCCGTTGCGGCCGAAACAATTGGCACAACCGCCCTGCAGGCCAGTCAGCAGTTCACCCGCTTCTGGCCGTCCGTCATCGTGGTGGTGGCCTATGGGACTGCGTTTTTCTTGCTGGCAATGGCACTCAAGTCGATCCCGGTCGGCGTGGCATATGCCATTTGGTCCGGGCTTGGCATTTTTCTGATCGCAATCATTGGCTTTGTCGTGTTCGGACAACGGCTGGATTGGCCGGCCATCGCCGGGTTGGGCCTGATCATTGCCGGTATTCTGGTGATAAACCTGTTTTCAAACGCGGTCAGCCATTAGACGCGGCAGGTCACCGGCACCGCCAGCTGTAAAATCATGCCGCGTTCGCGCGTCACCAGTGGTTTATCGGCTGTTTTGCATTGCGTCGCACGTTCGATCTCGGCCGTGATGGCATCGGCCAGATCACGCTCGGTAAACCGGCTGGTGCCGCCGTAAGGCAAAATACGATCGACCAGCGCATATCGCTTGCCCTTAGCATCGACCAGCTTCAAAGACCCGCTGACATCCGCCGCGGCGAATGGAACGCCAGGTTCCTGATCCAAACCGGCGCCCATTATAATTGATGTGGTTTTCGCCTGCCCTGCAAGCAACCCGGCCCCAACCGAATAGACCGGCACAGTCGCAGTGCGCGATACCGCCGACGAACCCGCCGAACCTGTGTCATAGGTATCAAACCCCGTACCCGATGCTGACCCGCAAGCCGCAAGGATCAGGGGGAGTGCAAGAAATCTGTGGCGCATGGCTTGGTCTCCGATCGTGTCGACCCGCAGCGCTACCCGCCCAGGTGGGCAATTCTAAGGCATCGATCTGACGATAGTTCGGTCTGAAACCGGCACCAACACAACGCGCGCGGAAAACATGCCGATTTTGGGTGGTATATGCCCGATGGTCGCGCTACTTGCCCGCCAAACGCTATGACAAGGGCCAGCCAAATGGATCTGCGCAACATCGCCATCATCGCACACGTCGACCACGGGAAAACCACTCTGGTCGACGAGCTGCTCAAGCAGTCGGGCGCGTTCCGGGAAAATCAGGCCGTGGCCGAACGCGCCATGGACAGCAATGACCTCGAACGGGAACGCGGCATCACGATCCTGGCCAAAGCCACGTCCGTCGAATGGAAAAACACACGGATCAATATCGTCGACACCCCGGGCCACGCCGATTTCGGGGGCGAGGTTGAGCGGATTCTAAGCATGGTTGACGGGGTCGTGCTGCTGGTCGACGCAGCAGAAGGCCCCATGCCGCAAACAAAATTCGTGACATCCAAAGCGCTGGCGCTGGGGCTGCGGCCGATCGTGGTATTGAACAAGGTCGACAAACCCGATGCTGAACCTGATCGGGCCTTGGACGAGTGCTTTGACTTGTTTGCCAACCTGGGCGCCGATGACGACCAGCTGGACTTCCCGTCGATGTACGCCTCGGGCCGCAGCGGTTGGGCGGATATGGACCTCGACGGACCGCGCAAGGACCTGTCCGCGCTGTTTGACCTGATCGTGAAGCACGTGCCAGCCCCGCGCCAGATCGACCATAAGGATGAACCGTTTCGCATGCTGGCCACAACGCTTGGCAGTGACCCGTTTATCGGGCGCATCCTGACCGGCCGGGTGGAAAGCGGCACTCTGAAGACTGGCGAAACGATCAAGGCGCTCAGCCGCGACGGTGCGTTGGTCGAAAGCTTTCGCGCGACCAAGATTCTAGCGTTTCGTGGGCTCAGCCAGCAACCCATTGACGTCGCCGAAGCGGGCGACATTGTGTCATTGGCCGGGATGGCCAAGGCCACCGTGGCCGACAGCCTTGTCGCGCCGAACGTCACCGAAGCGCTGCCCGCCCAACCAATCGATCCACCCACCATCACGGTGACCTTTGGGATCAACGATTCCCCGCTGGCCGGACGCGATGGCAAGAAAGTGCAGTCCCGCGTGATCCGCGAGCGACTGATGAAAGAGGCGGAATCCAATGTGGCGATCCGTGTCACCGACACGCCGGGCGGGGAAGCCTTCGAAGTCGCGGGCCGCGGCGAATTGCAGATGGGCGTGTTGATCGAAAACATGCGGCGCGAGGGATTTGAGCTGTCCATTTCGCGTCCGCAGGTGCTGCTTCGTGAGGAAAACGGCACGCGTCTCGAGCCAGTTGAAGAAGTCACCATCGACGTGGACGATGAATACTCGGGCGCTGTGATCGAGAAGATCACCGGTACACGCAAGGGTGAACTGGTCGAAATGAAGCCGGCCGGCGCCGGCAAAACCCGCATCATCGCGCATGTGCCGTCGCGCGGATTGATCGGCTACCACGGCGAGTTCCTGACCGACACGCGCGGAACCGGCGTGCTGAACCGGGTGTTCCATGACTGGGCGCCGCACAAGGGTGCCATTCCGGGCCGGCGGGCCGGTGTCCTGATCTCGATGGAAAAGGGCCAATCCGTGGCTTACGCGCTTTGGAACCTCGAAGAGCGTGGCCGGATGTTCATTGGCGCGCAGGCTGAAGTGTACCAGGGCATGATCATCGGCGAGCACAGCCGTGACAATGATCTGGAGGTCAATCCGCTAAAGGGTAAAAAGCTGACGAACGTGCGGGCTTCCGGTTCGGATGACGCGGTGCGCCTGACCACGCCCGTCACCTTGTCGCTGGAAGAGGCGATTGCCTATATTGACGATGACGAACTGGTCGAGGTGACCCCGAACGCCATTCGGTTGCGCAAACGGTATCTGGACCCGCACGAACGCAAACGCATGGCAAAAGCCAGCTAGCCGACCAAAAGCTCAACCGCATCACCGAGCGCGACATCCCCAGCCACCAGCACTTCGGCACACCAGCCACCGTGCCCACGCAACGCGTTGTACCCACCAAACCCCAATGCACGTTCCATTCGTGAACACGGCGCACAAGGCACGCCGATATGTACTTCGGCCGTGCCGATGCGCAGCCGCCTGTTGCGCAAGGCTGACAGGTTAATACCGCTGACCACCAGGTTGCGCCGCAGCGTGGCGGCACGGACCTCCGTCAATCCCGCCAAGGCAGCCACGACAGGCAAATGCTCGGCCTGGATGAGTGTCAGTGCGCGCTTTCCTGGCCGTGCGTGATCGCCGTCTAGCCCGGTAAGACCAAGCGAGGCCGCAGGGACCGCCACCATGTCGTGCAACCGCGCAGGACGCACACCGATCCAATCAACGCGCCCCAATGCCCTGTGGCGCGAAGTCAGTTCGGCGATGGTCAGCGTCACTCGGTGGTTTCTACGATGATGACCTCTCGGTCAGACGCCCGCATCGCCCATGTGACTGCTTCTTGGTAGCGAGGATCGTTATAGGCGGCCAAGGCGGTTTCAACATCGGGAAAGCGGGCCACGACATTGCGTGCCCGTGCCGTGCCTTCGACCGCTTCGGTTCGCCCTCCGCGGGCGATGAACTTGCCACCGTGTGCCGGGATCACCTCTGACGCGACCTCGATGTATTTCCCGTAAAGATCCGCGTCCGTCACATCGACGCGGGCGATCCACAAGGCTGGCATGTTATCCTCCCACCACAGTTTTGGCCGCGGCGATCGCCGCGTCTGCATTCGTTGCATCCTTGGCGCCGCCCTGAGCAAGATCGGGGCGGCCTCCACCCCCTTTACCCCCCAGTTCGGCGACAGCTGCACGCACAAGATCGACGGCGCTGAGCGCGCTCGTCTTGTCATCTGTCACCCCAGCCGCCACGGCGACTTTGCCATCGGCATCCGCGATCAGCAAAATGGCACCCGACCCAAGCTGGGCTTTGTATGTGTCGATCAATGCAGGCAAATCGCGCCCGGTCACACCGCTGAGCACCTGTGCCAAAAACGCGGTGCCACCAACATCCTCGGCCGCCGGCGTGGCCTGCCCCCCGCCGGACATCGCCAGATCGCGCCGCAGCTGTGCCACTTCGTTCTGTAGGGCCTTTCGTTCGTCCAAAAGCGTGCGGACCCGTGTCGGCACGTCCGCAGCCGACGCCTTCAATTCGGATGCCGCAGCAGCGAGGGTCTGATCCTGTTTACTCAGGTAATCAAACGCGGCAGCACCAGTCAGCGCCTCGATCCGCCGCACGCCCGCGCTGCTGGCGCTGTCGCCTAGGGTGACGAAAACACCGATGTCGCCCGTACGGGTCACATGAGTGCCCCCGCAAAGCTCGATCGAATAGGTCTTTCCATCGGTGCCTTTGCCGGTTGGGGCCTGACCCATCGAAACCACGCGGACTTCGTCCCCATACTTCTCTCCGAACAAGGCCTGTGCTCCGATGGCACGGGCGTCATCCGGTGTCATGATCCGGGTTTCCACAGGCGAGTTCTGACGAATGAAGGCATTCACATCCGCTTCAACCTGCTGCAACTCATCCAGTGACAGTGCTTTGGTGTGGCTGAAATCAAAACGCAGCCGATCATCCGCATTGAGCGAGCCGCGCTGCGCCACATGTGGGCCCAACGCGTTGCGCAGGGCTTCGTGCAACAGGTGTGTCGCAGAATGGTTCGCGCGGATCGCCGCGCGCCGATCATGGTCGACCGTCAGAACAGCGGCATCCCCTGCTTGCAGCGTACCCTTGGCCACTTTGGCCGTGTGGATATAGACGCCGGCAGATTTACGCGTGTCTGTGATCGTCGCTGTCCCGGACTCGGTTGTCAGTACACCGGTGTCACCAACCTGCCCGCCGGCCTCGGCGTAGAACGGGGTCTGGTTGAGTGCGATCTGAACCACTTGACCTTCGGTCGCCTTTTCGATCAAGGCACCGTCCTGCACCAAGGCCACAACCTGGCCTTCTGCGGTTTCGGTGTCGTAGCCCAGAAAATCGGTGGCGCCATGCGCATCGGCCAGATCGAACCATACCGTCGCATCCGCGGCTTCGCCCGACCCGGCCCAGGCCGCGCGGGCTTTCGCCTTTTGCTCGGCCATCGCCGCGTCAAACCCGGCGATGTCGACATCACGGCTTTTCTCGCGGAGCGCGTCTTGCGTCAGATCCAAGGGAAAGCCGTATGTGTCGTACAATCGAAACGCGGCGGCCCCAGACAGGGCCGCCCCATCCGGCAATTGCGCCACCTCATCGTCCAACAACTTCAATCCACGATCCAGCGTGGTTTTGAACCGGGTCTCTTCCAGTTTCAGGGTTTCTTCGATCAGGGCCTGCGCCTGCAGCAACTCTGGATAGGCCCCGCCCATTTGTCGGACGAGTGCGGGGACCAAACGATACATTATCGGATCCTTTGCGCCCAGAAGATGCGCATGCCGCATGGCGCGACGCATGATCCGACGCAGCACGTAGCCGCGCCCATCGTTGGAGGGCATGACACCGTCCGCCATCAGGAAAGATGTCGATCTCAAATGATCAGCGATCACCCGATGATGCACATTCTTATCCCCGTACGGGTCCACGCCGGTTGCGTCAGCGCTGGCTTCAATCAGGGCCTTGAACAAATCCGTGTCGTAATTGTCGTGGCTGCCCTGCAGCAATGCACCGATCCGCTCCAGCCCCATACCCGTGTCGATCGATTGCATATCCAGCGCGCGCATGCTGCCGTCTTCGAACTGCTCGTTCTGCATGAAAACGATGTTCCAGATCTCGATGAAGCGGTCGCCATCTTCTTCCGGGCTGCCCGGTGGTCCGCCCCAGATATGATCGCCATGATCATAAAAGATCTCTGTACAAGGTCCGCATGGCCCAGTCGGGCCCATTTGCCAAAAATTATCCGAGGTCGCGATGCGAATGATCCGGCTTTCCGGCACACCAACCTTTTTCCAGATGTCGAAAGCTTCGTCATCAGTGTGGAAAACGGTGGTATAAAGCTTGTCGCTGGGAATACCAAAATCCTTGGTGATCAATTCCCAGGCAAACGCAATAGCGTCCTCCTTAAAGTAATCACCAAAGCTGAAATTTCCGAGCATTTCGAAAAAGGTATGGTGGCGCGCCGTGTAGCCCACATTATCAAGGTCATTGTGCTTGCCGCCAGCACGCACGCATTTTTGCGCCGTCGTCGCCCGGCTGTAGTCCCGCGTTTCGAGCCCTGTGAACAGGTTCTTGAACTGAACCATGCCCGAATTCACGAACATCAAGGTAGGATCGTTGCGCGGCACAAGCGGAGAACTTGGCACAACAGCATGATCTTGCTTGCCAAAATAATTCAGAAACGTGGAACGAATGTCATTGAGGCTGGCCATGAGGCGGTCGGGTCCGGTCGGTCGTTAACGTCGGCCCGGTTTACGCCGCTGCATGGGTCCTGTCCACCGCTTCTCAAGCCATGGCCGCCGTCTTAACGGCGGCCGCGCCAATGGTGTCTGTCTCGGCCCTTAGGCTTCGAGGATGTCTCCTGCATCTGCATCGGGCGACAGGTCAAAATCCAACCCGTGGGCTGCGCGGATCTTGTCTTCGATATCCAGCGCGATCGCTACGTTATCCCGCAAGAACCCCTTGGCGTTTTCCCGGCCTTGACCGATGCGTTCGTCGCCGTAGCTGAACCAGCTGCCTGATTTCTCAACAACGCCCGCTTTGACACCGAGGTCAAGAAGCTCACCGGTCTTGCTGATGCCCTCGCCATACATGATGTCGAACTCGACTTGCTTGAAGGGCGGTGCCACCTTGTTCTTGACAACCTTGACCCGGGTCTGGTTGCCAACAACTTCGTCACGATCTTTGATGGATCCGGTGCGACGGATATCCAGCCGCACCGAGCTATAGAACTTCAGCGCGTTCCCGCCCGTGGTCGTTTCCGGGGAACCGAACATCACGCCGATCTTCATCCGGATCTGGTTGATGAAAATAACCATGCAGTTCGACCGGCTGATCGATCCGGTCAACTTGCGCATGGCCTGGCTCATCAAGCGGGCTTGCACGCCGACACTGCTGTCACCCATGTCGCCCTCCAATTCGGACTTCGGCGTCAAGGCGGCCACCGAATCCACGATCACCATGTTGACCGCCCCGGACCGCACAAGCGTGTCTGTGATCTCCAGCGCCTGTTCGCCAGTATCCGGTTGGCTGATCAGCAATTCATCAATGTCGACACCCAGCTTGCGGGCATATTGCGGGTCCAGCGCGTGCTCCGCATCCACGAATGCACACACGCCACCGCGTTTTTGCTGTTCAGCCACGCAATGCAATGTCAGCGTCGTTTTGCCGGAGCTTTCCGGCCCGTAAATCTCGACAATCCGCCCCATCGGCAGACCGCCAATGCCAAGCGCGATGTCCAGACCGATAGACCCGGTCGAGCTGGCCTCGATTTCCTGCACCGCATTGCCATCGCCAAGCTTCATGATCGAGCCTTTGCCGAACTGCCGCTCGATCTGGGCCAGTGCGCTGTCCAGTGCCTTTTGCTTGTCTGC
>CAWUIW010000128.1:0-9482 GCA_963922515.1 uncultured Rhodobacterales bacterium
GGCTGGATTTGCGCCTGATCCCGGTCAAGATGCGGATCGCGGGCCAAGTGGCCATTGCGGAAATCCCGGAAAGCGAAGGCGGCCCGGCCACAGGCGTGGCCATCGCGCTGCAGGTCGAGCTGCCAGTGGCCATTCCGTTGGCCCAGTCGGGATTGGGCATCTACGGGTTCCTTGGTCTTTTTGCGATGCACTACACCCGCGACGAAGACGGGCTTACGTCGCTGACACCCGCGCTGGAATGGTTGAAAGATCGCGCGCAGGGTGATCCAAGCAACTTGCAAGCATGGAAGCCCCAAGTCGACAGCTGGGCATTTGGTGCCGGGATCACACTGGGCACGATGGGCTCTCCGGTGATTTTCAACGTAAAAGGCATGTTCCTGCTGGAGTTGCCCGGCCCGCGGGTCCTGTTGATGGTCAAGGCGAACCTGCTGGCGGTTCTGCCCGCGCTGAAAGACAAAAATGCAGAAGGCACGTTCCTATGTGTCATCGACCTCGACTTTGGCCGAAAGACACTGACCATTGGCATTTCCATTGACTTCGAAATCAAGCCGCTGGTGGAAATCAGCATTCCGATCGAAGCCTTCTTCAAGCTCGACAACGGGCGCTTCTGGCACGTGTATCTTGGGACATTCCCGGGCACGGATCTGCAGGGCAACAAATTGCCCGGGCCCATTCGGGCATCGATCCTTGGGGCATTTGACGGTGCTGGGTATGTCATGTTCTCTGGGCACGGCATTCCAAGTTATGCGCCACCGGGAACCAACCTGCCGGCGCTGAGCGAGATCACCGGGTTTGGCATCGCCGCTGGGCTGGAAGTATCCCTGATCTGGGGCAACACCTCGATCAACCTGTACCTCAAGGTTACGGCGGGCTTTAACGCCGTCATCGGGTTTGACCCGTTCTACGTCGGCGGACACTTGTACCTGCGAGGCGAGCTGAAGCTGTTTATCATTTCGCTCTCTGCATCCGCCGCATTGGTGGTTCAGGTGGGTGAGCGCGCCGACGGAACGGAAGTCAGCCGAATTGACGGGGAAGTCTGCGGTAAGCTTGATCTGTTTTTCTTCTCGATCGAAGGCTGCGTCGACTTCCACATCGGTGAAGATGATACAATTGAACCCGCGCCGCCCACACTCTTTGCCGGCGCCAGCGTGGTCAGCCGCACCCCTGCGCTTGTGGAAGGCACCGGCGTGGACCGCGGCATCGACAGCAAGCTGGGCGATATGTTTCAAGAAGGTGTCGATGATGCCAATGTGAAGCCCTTACCCGTTGTTCCAATAGACGCCATTCCGGTGCTGAGCTTTGCCATGCCGCCGTTGGATGGCGGGATTACAATCTTCGGCGAAAGCCCCGAAGGCGCCACGGGTGCAAAAGCAGATGGTTTCAAAGCCCAAGGCGACACGGCATTCGCCTACACATTGAAGGAAATCACGGTCGAACGCGTGGGAGAGACGGATGTGTTGTTGCCGGGCAATGCCCCCAGCACTTGGTGGACACTTGAGCCCCCGGATGGCGACAACCTGACCTCGCACCTGTCACTGCTGAATTGGGTGCCAAACCCAACGCCAAAGGCGCTGGAGCGCAGTGAGATCCTCGAAGAGACCGTGAAAGAGCGCTGGGGCACGGTGTGCCATCCCGCCGCGCCCGCCGCGCCCGTCTTGTGGACGTTCAATGCAGAACCCTATGGTCCATCGGCCACTGGATGGGATCTTGACGGCATCGCGTGGCCTGATCCAAGCAATACGCGCCGCTCCGATCCTGCCGATGTCGCGTTGCATGTGCGCGAAACATGGCGGTCTGGCGATGCGGTGCTGGACATGTTGCGCGGGATCATTCCAGCCACGGTCGAAGGGGCGCTCATGCCATGTTTGCCCAAGCTTGATGATGACGGCGGCATTGTCACGCCCAATGACAACGTCACAACCAACACGACGCCGGCCGGCACGGTCACAATTGATCGCGAGCGCTTTGCCACGTTGTCGGACCAGCCTGTTTTGGCCAACGAAGCTCTTTTGAACGCATTGGCGGAAAGCCTGACACTTGGGCCAGGTACACTGAACGACATGCAAGCCGACCGCCCCGCAGAGGACGGAGCCGGGATTGAGGCGCGCTTGGATACCAACGCATTTTCAACGTCCTTTCTTGGCGGATTGGCCAGTGATGCGGCACTGTCCTCGGTGCGCAGAACGCCATTCGATGGCGGCATCACGATCAACCGCGACAGTTTCACGGCACTGGACGCAACACGCGACCTTGACCTTGTCGCGCGTGTGGACGCCGACACGCTTGCCGGCGCAACCGCGACGCTTGCAACCACAGCCCCCCAGCAAGGTCCCGACCGACTCAACTTTACCGAAGCGACCCGCCGGGTGCAGTTCGGCGAACCCGTAGGGCGGGCTGCCTTGTTGAACGCAACCGCCGGGATTGCTGCGCAGCAAACCAGCCCGAACCTGCCCGACTTCTTCGAGAACCTACCCAAATGCCCCGGCAAGGTCCTCGCGTCTCCACTATGGGATACAGGCGCCCCGGTCGCACTGGGCGATCGCAGCCAGTCCGACGCTATTGCAGATCAATTGGCGGAACGGGGCGTGAAGCATGGTCCGCTCTCGGATGTGGTCGAAGTGGACACCGGGTTCTTTATCGACGGGCATGTGCTGATGTGGGTGAACCGCGGTTTGCTGAATGACGATCAGGTCACTGCCCGCGGGATCATGATCCACTATCTGGATGCGAACGACACCGTTCTCGATGTCCGGCCCGTGCGCTTTTCCGACCTGCTTTCAGTGACGAGCTTGCCACCGCGGTGGGTGGATGTGAATGGGCCGTGGCTCAAGGAGATTTATCCAACGGTTTTCTACGGGCAGTACTACCTGACCCCAAGACAGGCGGTTTGCGTGAAACTTGAACCACCCCAAGGCACGGAAAAATTCCGCATCGGCGCGCTTTACGTTGACGAAAAGCAAGTGACGCGTTTCGAGCAGGAGGGCCGCCCATACTACGTCGGTGCAATCGAGTTGACGCGGATGAGCGAAGTGCGCCGCGAGGACTTTGACCAGGTTCAGGTCGAAAAAGACCGGCAAGTGGTCGAAAACTTGCTGGGCGGCGCCAGCGCCGATGTCGCCTTGTTGCATCCAAACTCGACCTACCGGATCACCGCCCGCGCGGACGTGCAAAGCAAAACGGGGACTGAGGCGCCCAAGGATCGTGGGGAACAGACCGCCGTATTCACGTTCCAGACAGACAGTGCAGCACCCGCGCGACTTGACCCATGGATGTTGTTCACCTGCGCCGCGGAAGGTGAGGCGCATGTTTTCACCTTGGATCATCCGACCCTGGTATTTGCCACGAACGCGGTCGACAAGCTGTATGCAGCCTACGGGAAAGAATTGCGCGTTCGCCTGAAAGCGGCCTCTTTCCGGCAGGTTGACACCCCGGGCGTTGATCATCCGTTTCCAATCACGTCTGCGACGCTCGACAACGTGCCCGCCGCCGTGCTTTCGCCGTTCGAAGCCGCGTTGCAGGACCTGATCGTCGATAAAGAGGACTTTACCTGTGTCGAGGCCGATGGCGACCGCATTCGTCATTCAAAAGTCACGCTGCCCATCCCGCTTGATCCCTACACGGACTACCTGCTTGACGTCGAAGCGGTCGATATCGGTGCGCCGAAAGAAACAGTGGGAGATCGCGTGTTCCGGCTGTCGTTCGCAACCGGCCAATTCGGCAACATGGACGCCTTTGCCGAGGACATCCAGGCCACACTGGTCGAACATCGCTATGTCGGAACCGGGGCAATGCAGGCGATTGGCAGCAACCCGTTGTTTGCCAGCCGGCAACCCATGGGACCTGAACTGGACGAGGCGCTGATGGGGGCCGGGCTGGACCCGTTTGGTGTTCCCAAAGCGGCCCGGGTCATCGTGTTCTGGGAGCAGACCACACCAGCCTCTGATCCACAGCCCGTTGCCATGCTGCTGGACGCGTCCGAGCCATTGCGGCGGACCCGGCCACTGCCAGAGGAAGTCTCCGAAATGGACCCCGACGGCGTTGCCACCAAGTTGTGGAAGGCCACAGATCAGGTCTGGCTGGACATCGGCGAAGATGATGGCCTGGCACCCGCGGACCAGATTGTGTCCAAGGTTCTGTTCGATCCTGGCAAACAACGGGCACTTGTGCTGCTGAAGCCAAACGCCCGAGGAAAGGATCTGAAGCTGGACCTGATCCGCACCGAGTTTGCGCCAATGGACTTTGACGGCGCGCTGCCATCCGGGGCCAAGATCCGGATTGTGGATGAAGGTCTGTACCGCGCGCCCTGGGAAGAGGATTAAGCCATGCTAAAGGTGGATAGCCGTCGCTTCCGTGGACAAGGCGCGCTGATCGACTTCGATGCGATCTTTCGACCGCTGGCCGATGAAAACGGTGTTGTGCGGTTCCCAAATATCCCCGATCCGTCTAGGTCCCCCACCGCGCGGCTGACCCTAGATTCAAACAGCGACGCGCCGGGGATCGATCTTAAGGATTTTGGCAATCGCTCCGTCGCCGTGTTCCTGCGCTGGCAGCTTGACCCGGCCCTTGGCCTTCCTTCAGAACCGTTTCGTGTTTGGCGGCGCGCGGCTTTGCCACTGGGTGAAAACGAAACGATCACCCTGTTTGATGTCGAAGTACCACCTTTGGGGCGTTTGTATCTATTGTCGGCGCCCTGTGTGGCAGTCGAGGCGCGGCTGACAAGCGGCGGCGCGCCCGCCAATGTGACGTTCACAGCGTTGGCCAATGGGGTCAGTTTTGACAGCGTTGTTGGTGTTGAAACGGTAGCAGCACCTGCAGGCGGAAGCCGCTCCACAACCCTGTTCGGCTCCCACATCACGGCCATCCTGGTCGCCGGCGGTAACGGGCACTCCATATCGTTGACTGGGGTCACGCAGGAAAAAGCCGCCGCGCTGGGCGACTGGCAGCTTGTAGAAACCGTTGGGCTACCCGTGGATCCCAACGTTTTCGGGGACCTGCCAGGTCAGGCGCATGGCAAAGAGCAAGGGATCGTTGGGGCGGAAGTGCCAGCCGTGGATGCCGCGGTTCAACGCTTTGCGCGCGGGCTCAATCCTGTGGGTTGGTACCGAGAATTTCCCGGAGGACAAACCGCGCCAACATGGCAGATGCCGCAAGCGAGTGACATGATCGCCGATGCAGATGGCGCACTTTTGCAATCCATCCATGATGCCTTGAAGTTGCCGCCGGAAAAACAAGCGGAATTCCTCACGTCGCACCTGATACATCCGCCCGAAAACCCCAATGGAGAACGGATGCCAGCGGAGGACGGGAAAGCCGATGTCTCACCGGTCAAGCTTTTGCAGATGGCGGTAGCCACAGACCCGATGCAAGCGGTCATTTTGGGTTTCGGAACAGGTTATCCTTACGAAGACATTCCCACAGCCAACTTTGCCGACCGCAGTTTCTTTGGCGATCCAAACCGATCTGATTGGGACTATATGGTCACCGCGACATGGGCTGGTGGATTCGACGGTGATAGCGCGCCCGAAGACTTCGCCGTGGTCATCCCTCGCCCCCACAAAGTGGTGCGACCACCGCTGCCGGCAGACCTGCAGCACTACTTCTTGGCGCATCAACGTCCAGCGGCGCCGGATGGGAATTGGGTCGCCAGTTCACGGCTGAGTTGGGAACGATTGCCGCTCGCCAACCTGTCCCCGGTGGCAAGCTTTGCCTTGGGTCGCAGCGAGACGACGAATGGCGGCCCGGCGACCCCACTCATGGAACCTCGGCCGCAAGGTGAAGGGCATATGCCGATCGGCAACAACGAAAACACCCAAGATCCCGAATTTCCACGGCAATCAGCAACTGATCAAGCACTGCAGATTCCGAACAGCCCCGGTAGCATTGGTGCCACTTACGGGGTTGCCAATCAGAACCTGTTCGGGATCTGGAGCCCGTGGGCCGCGGCCAGTTTTTCCACGCAGCAACCGCCGCCAGATCCGGTCAACATCGTCTCGGCAACACTTCGCCCTTTTGACACAGGAACAGGGACTGTTTGCCCAGCCGATCTTGTGGTTGAATTCGTGGTCGACTGGCGCATCAGGTCCGTGTCGCGCATCGAGTTTCGGGGACGGCTCTACAACGCGCCTAACCGCCACGAAGAGCCGCCCTTGCCGGCCCCAGCCGGACTTCAGAAAAGCGTTGGCGGTGCGGCGCAAAACATCTTTGTCGGTTTTGCCGGCGACACACCAAGCCTGACGGACCCGTCCGTTCCGCTGGTGGCCCGCGAAGAAAACGTTGTGTGCCTGAATAGCCAGGGGAACGCCGAGGTCGCGCCCGGTCTTGCGACACAAGGACATGCCCGGCGCTACCGCGTCACGATCCCGGGTTTTTCCCTGAACTATGCCGCCACGCCGCACATTGGCCTCGCTCTGGAGGCGCGCGTTCGGGAAGTGATCGCCCCCGGTCGTGTCGGCAGTTTCACCGATCCGGCAAAACTGACCTATGCCTCCGATCCACGGGCGCGGCCGACGCAGGTGATCGATATCGTCCGGCTGGCAAGCCTGCCGGATGCCAAAGGGGAAAGCCATGCGGTTGTTTCGTGGAATCAGGTGCCGTCGGCAGCCGGGTACATTCTGTACCAGACCACTGAAACCCGCATGCTGGAAAGCCGGGGGCTGGCGGCAGCGGAACCGGGTGATACGCTGTCGCAGCGCCTCACACGGTTGAAAACCGAATTTCGGAACAATCCAAACCGCCGAGACTTTACACGCCAAAACCGCGACCTCCTGGAAGACACGGAATTGGACGTCGCGATCCCGCGCGGCAGTCAGGACATCCAACTTTACGTCGTGATCCCCCAAAGCGCCGGTGGTGTAGAAGGCCCTTGGCCCAGCGGGCCCACGGCAGATGACGCCTTGATCCCGTTTGTCGCGCCCAAGATCGATGTCCCTGCACCGCCAACGATCGAAGCAGTCCGCGTCGAAGCAGCCGGGCAACAAAAGGCGCGGATCGAGATTGGCACCAGGGATCAAAAAGGAGCAAAACCCGGCCGCATTGACATTTACCGCAGCCGGGTCAGTGACGCGGCGCGCCAGCTGGACAGCATGGGTCCACCCATTGCGTCCTTGAACGGGAGTACCGGCATTTGGCAGGTCTTGACCAAGGATCAGCCGCCGGTCGGTTCGCCCGTGGATTTCAATGTGATCGTACAGGGTGACGACACGCCAACCGGTTCCTGGAAACCCTATTGGTATCGGGCGGTTGCCTGGTCCGAGGACCTGCCGCAACGGGGCGTGCTGGGTGGCCGCGGTCGCGCATCACCTGCAGTGGCCGTTTTGGTGCCTCCGAACGGTCCGCCGCCCCTGAACCCTGTGTCCTTTAGTTGGCCGGGCGGGGCCGCAGCCGACATACTCGCCTCATTTTCTGCGCCGGTTCCTGTGTTCCCGACTCAGGCAGGGCCACATTTGCTGGCAGCGGAAGTGACGCTGGAAGGTGAAGTGAACCCAGCCCACTTTACGACCGTCGGGCCCGGTGCGGCCGACGATCCCCGCAATCCTGGACGAAAGCTGCCGGGCGCCTTGCCGCTGGAGCTGATTTCCGAAGTTCCCGCAACTGGAAAGACCGGCTTGTGGCGGGTCGATGACGGGTTCGAACGCAACTACCGCGTTCTGATCAAACGACCTGGCACGATGCCCAAAGGCACGATCACCCTGCGGCTTACAGATCCGCTTGGGCGCGTATCCGAGCAGACGGCAAGTTTCGATGCAGGATCGATATTGCCGTTGCCGAACCTCACTGAAGTTAGTGCATTCTCTATCGCGGGCCGCGGCCAATTCCTAAGCGTCACGACCGATGCGCCGATTACCGGTCCACTGGAGTATGCGGTCAATGTCGAAATCCGATTGCCTCGGAGCGGCACCGGTTTTGGGTCGGACCGGTTCACGGGATTGACGCTGGATCGCGATATCCTCGGCGAACGCGGGTTCTTTATTCCGCGGCGCGGCCCCATGCTGGATCTAGGCACCGGCCGGACCTCGTCGGTGTTCACGCGAGATGGCGATGTTCTGCGATACTCTGGACCCTTGGCCGAAGTTCCGACAGGGCGCGGCTTTGTCACATCGCCTGCGCCGCAATTCGATATCCAGCGACAGCAAGTTGGCGGGCAGACAACTCTAACAGTGATCGCGCGCGAAGACATCCGATCTATTTCGTTCGAAATACTTGTACCCGACGGTCGGGTCGTTGAGCAGGAATGGAGTTCCTGAACATGGTTCAACTGAGTGTATTCACCCTGACCCCCCAAGCCGCGGCCCAAGCGCTCCAAGACAACGGATTGGATGCGCTTGGCCTGACCATGATCCGGTTGTCTAATGTCTGGGGCACCGCCACACCAACCCCGAACAACGCGCTGACACTGTCGGGTTACGGCACCGCAATGGCGCCGTTCCGCGGCACACTGGAATTCCTTGATGATGGGTCCGAATTCCGCACTGTGACTGGCGTCGGGATAACCGGACCGGTCGGAGCATTTCGGCTTCACCCGCAAGCGGCCATGCGGCTGGGGCGGTTGTTGAACCGCTATGCAAGCGGAATGGCACCGCACCACCGGCTGATACCCGAAACGATTGTTTTTGCCGGCGCCGTTCCAATGCCCGACCGGTCACCGCAGACATACGAGCCCGGAGAAAGCCTTGGTCGCACGGAACCCATGAGCTTTCATGACAACCGCGGTTTGATCATCGACCCCGTATCGATTGCAGCGATCTTCGATGATCTGATCACAGCTTTCCCCGCGCTGGATTTTTCCAACGGGGGAGCTCGCAACGGGGCGGGCGGTGTTCAGAGTATTGCACAAGCCGCCTCCGGCACGATCGTTCAGGTCACGGATCTGCACGGCAACGCGTTCAGCGCGGCCTTGGGGGATGTCGGTATCGAAAGCCAGGACGGGTCCAACAACACAGTTGCTGCCTTGGATGCGTCGGGGATGGTGACGCTTGGCGCCAACGAGGTGGTTGCCGCGACCGGCAGTGATGCCGCCATGCGTGTGCGCCTTGGCTGGGCCACAGGCGGCACAATGGGAACGGGACCATTGGCGCCGCCCAGTTTGCCCATGGGTGTATCTTTGGGTCGGCAGTTCTTTCGCGCTTATGCCGTGGATCTGAATTGGCACTTGCGCGGCAATCGGACAACCGGCGCGGTTGCCGGCGTTCCGGCGGAAGACGGGGACATGCCGGATGACTTGAAACCCATGGTGCATTCGTCTGTCCAGATCGACTACATCACCGACGGACCCGATTACGCCGCTCATACAGACCAGGTGCTGGCGCGTCTTGATGGCGCAACAGGCGATCCAATGGTGTTTGCGGTTGCACCGGTTCTGGGCGACGGTGTGCGCACTCCAACCGTACCGGGACCCACGGCACGCTGGCCCGCCTATCCAGCGCCGAACACGGCCGCGCCAATGCCAGCAAACCCTGCCCCCCTGACCGGCGCCACCGCGACAT
>CAWUIW010000129.1:0-9434 GCA_963922515.1 uncultured Rhodobacterales bacterium
ACATGGCACCGATGGCGATCATCGAGTTCGTGGATCGCGATGGCGACGCCAAGGGTGCAGCTGACAAAGCCCGCGTCGAAATGGAAGAGGCCGAAGACGAGTAATCGTCTACAACCAAATTTACCCAACGGCCCTGCGGATCTTTCGCGGGGCTTTTTCTTTGTCGGAAACAGGCATTTTTCAGGTTAAAACCTTCGGTTTCACCGGGGCGCATCCACCGAGACTGTGGCTTGAACGGAGGATGCCATGTTCGACCTATCCGATCTGCCCAACCGATTTTCGGGCCCGTCTGCCTGGGTGGGCAGCGATCTTTCCACGCGGCGCGATCTTTGGCAAATTGATCTGTCCGCGGAAGAAATCGCGGACCTCGAAAAAGCCGCGACCAGCTATTTGTCCCGTGGCCAAGATATTGGCGAAATCACCGCGGCTGCTTTTCCATTGTCGGTTTTCTCGGCTCGGATTGATCGCATCCGCCAAACGCTTTTGAGCGGCGTGGGTGTAGAGGTTGTGCGAGGATTGCCTGTGGACGGCTACAGCCAAGAGGTGGCCGCTACGATTTTTTGCGGGATCGGCGCCCATCTGGGCAGCGCGCGCTCGCAAAACGCGGCAGGGCATATCCTGGGACATGTGCGTGACACCGGCGCCAATCCGATGGACACAAACACGCGGATCTACCAAACGTCTGCGCGACAGACCTTTCACACTGACAGCGCCGATGTCGTCGGACTGCTTTGCCTTCGGGAGGCGATGGATGGCGGCGACTCTTTGCTTGTGAGCGCCGAAGCAATATACAACCGGATGCGCACGGAGCGACCAGATTTGCTGGCTTTGCTGTTTGACCCGATCGCGACGGACCGACGTGGTGAAGTGCCCGAAGGTGAACGCCCGTTCATGGACATCCCGCCCCTCAGTTGGCATGCCGGGCACCTGACCGTGTTTTATCAGCGACAGTACATCGACAGCGGCCAGCGGTTTCAAGATGCCTTCCGTCTTACGGAGGCGCATATCGAAGCGCTGGACATGTTTGACGCGCTGGCAAATGACCCCCATCTGCACATGCGCATGCGGCTGCAACCGGGCGACATGCAGTTTGTCTACAACCATGCGCAATTGCATGATCGAACAGGGTTCAAGGATTGGCCAGATCCGGCACGTCGCCGGCATCTGCTGCGGTTGTGGCTGTCCATGACGGGAGATCGCCCGCTTCCCGACAGTTTTCGGCAGCGTTACGGATCAATCGAGATCGGGGATCGTGGTGGTATCATCACGTCTGAAACCCGGTTGCAAGCGCCGCTTGATTGATCCTGCCCCATGGTGATGACGAACGTTGGAAAAAGGGGATGACAATCATCGGCTGTCACGCTAGCGTGAAGGCATGACCCACTCGTATGCCGTATTCTGGTATTTTTATTGCTCGAGCCATAAGGCGGCGGGAGGGGTTGCTGCGTTCTGACAAAACGCAAAAACGAGATACCAAACCGAACCGCCCCTGGGGCGGTTTTTTTATGTCCGACGCCTGGGGCCTTCCCGAAAAGGACACCAAACAATGACCCCGAAAACACATAACCTGCGCGTGACATCGATGGAGGCTTTGACATCTCCAACGGATCTTTCCGCTCAGCTGCCGTTGACCGACGCCAGCGCTTTCACCGTGCAGGCCGGTCGCCAGTCCGTGCAACGCATACTCAGCGGCGAAGATGATCGGCTGATCGCGATCGTGGGACCGTGCTCAATTCACGATCCCGAATCCGCGCTGGAGTATGCGCGCCAATTGCAGGGTCTGCGGGTGGAACTTGCGGATACCCTGGAAATCGTGATGCGGGTCTATTTCGCCAAACCGCGCACCATCGGCGGATGGAAAGGTTTGATCAACGACCCCCGCCTCGACGGTAGTTTCCGGATCAACGAAGGTCTGCGCATGGCCAGGTCATTGCTGTTGAAGATCAATGACATGGGATTGCCTGCGGGCACGGAATTTCTTGATACATCCGTGCCGCAATACATTGCGGATCTTGTTTCATGGGCGGCCATCGGGGCGCGCACGACCGAAAGTCAGATACACCGGGAAATGGCCAGCGGTCTTAGCTGCCCAGTCGGTTTCAAAAACGGCACGCGAGGAAGCATTCAGATCGCGGTTGATGCTGTTCGATCTGCTGCCCAAGGCCACCACTTCATGGGGGTCACGGACGGGGGGCAGGCCGCTATTGTCGCGACCGAAGGCAACCCCGATTGCCACATCATTCTGCGCGGGGGACGTGGCAGCAACTATGATGCCGCGTCGGTCGATGCGGCCTGTCATATGTGCCAGTCAGGAGGGATCACACCGCAAGTGATGATTGACGCCAGCCACGCCAACAGTGGCAAACAACCTGAACGGCAACCAGAAGTGCTGGAATATGTTGGTGCACAGATTGCCCGCGGCGACCACCGCGTCGTTGGGGTGATGGTTGAAAGCCATTTGGTTAGCGGTGCACAAAGCATCACGGCGGATCGCTTGGTCTATGGGCAATCGGTGACTGACGGGTGCCTTGGCTGGAACGAGACGGCCGCCGCTTTGCGCACACTTGCAAACGATGTGGCGCGGCGACGTGTGCAGGGTATGCGCCGGGCCAGCTAAACCGCCGGTGGGGCGGCATTGCTTGCAAGCGCCGCCCCGGACGCCCATACCATTGGTCTGATCCGACAGGAGGCCGGCTATGGTGCGCGCGCTGTTTTTTTTCTTGCTGATGTGGCCTGTATCCTTGGGCGCGGACACGCGTGTGCCACAGACTCAGGCGGAAATCGCGTTGGGTTTTGCACCATTGGTCCAGCAGGCCGCCCCGGCGGTGGTGAATATCTATGCCAAGCGCATCACCCATTCCCAACAAAGCCCGTTTTTTGACGACCCGTTTTTCGAGCAGGTCTTTCGCGGCTTTGCAGCACCCCGGCGGCGGGTCCAAAATTCGCTGGGCTCTGGTGTCATCCTCACGCCCGACGGCGTCATCGTGTCGAATTTCCACGTTGTCGGACGCGCGACAGAGATCAACGTGGTCCTGTCCGACAGGCGGGAGTTTTCTGCGGCCGTGTTGTTGGCCGACTCGGAAAGTGATCTGGCCATCCTGAAAATTGATGCAGGCGCGGACCTGCCCTTTTTGGCTTTCCGCAATTCGGATCATGTGGCAGTTGGCGAATTGGTCTTGGCCATCGGCAACCCTTTTGGTGTGGGGCAGACGGTCAGCAGTGGCATCGTGTCGGGGTTGGCGCGCTCGGGTGCGGCCACCGGCAGCGGCCGCGGGTACTTCATACAAACCGATGCGCCCATTAACCCGGGCAATTCCGGCGGTGCCCTGATTGATGTCAACGGGCACCTGATCGGGATCAATACATCTATTCTTAGTCGTTCAGGCGGCTCCAACGGGATCGGGTTTGCTATCCCTGCCAATCTGGTTGACCAATTCGTTGTGCAAGCGCTGGATGGCAACACCACATTCGAACGACCTTGGGCCGGCATGTCCGGCCAACCGGTGGATTCCGATCTGGCCGGGTCGTTGGGCTTGACGGTGCCTGAAGGAATCCTGATTTCGGACCTTCACGCCGAAAGCCCGTTTGCAGCGGCCGGGTTTTCGGTGGGTGACGTCATAACCGATGTCGATGGACTGCCCGTCAACTCGCCTGCGGAAATGCTGTTTCGAATGTCAGTGCGCGGGATCGGGGACTTTGCGGAAATCACCCGGGCACACGTGGAAGGAGACGAGACACTGCGCGTGGCCATGTTGGCTGCGCCAGATGATCCTCCGGCGGAAGAATTGGAGCTGAAGGATGAAACTGTGATGCCTGGGCTGGCTGTGGCTAGAGCCAACCCCGCCATTATCACTCGGATGAGCCTGCCGCAGACGATCGAAGGTGTGGTGGTGATTGATCCCGGGGCCGTGGGGGCCCGGGTTGGTATGCGCGCCGGCGACATCATCAAGGAAATTGATGGCCGGAACATGCACCGCACGCGCGACGTGCAGCGAGCGCTGACAAACCCAGGGAACCGCCTGAACATAAACCTGTTGCGCAGAGGCCAGCTGGTCAGTCTGCGTTTGCGGACATAACCAAATGGCGGACCTGTTCGACACCGGCGAACAAGAGCCTCTGAAAGCCCCAAATCGTCCCCTGGCGGACCGCTTGCGGCCAACGTCGCTGTCCGATGTGGTTGGGCAAAGTCAGGTGTTGGGTCCGAAGGCACCCCTGTCAACAATGCTGGAGGCGGGCAGCCTTGGCTCCCTGATTTTCTGGGGGCCGCCAGGGGTTGGCAAAACCACAATTGCAAGACTTCTGGCAAATGAAACCGACCTGCATTTCGTGCAAATCAGTGCAATCTTCACTGGTGTGACTGAACTGCGAAAAGTCTTTGAAGCCGCCAAGCTGCGCCGTAGGGCAGGGGGCGGCACGCTGTTGTTCGTCGACGAAATCCACCGTTTCAACAAGGCTCAACAGGATGGCTTTCTGCCTTACATGGAAGATGGCACAATCCTGCTTGTCGGCGCGACTACGGAAAATCCTTCTTTCGAGTTGAACGCGGCGGTTTTGAGCAGAGCCCAGGTGATGGTTCTGGAACGGCTGAGCCTGGATGATCTGGGTCGGTTGACCCAGCGCGCCGAAGCGGAGCTTGGTTTTGATCTGCCACTGACGCCCGAAGCTCGTTTGGCCCTACAGGAAATGGCAGATGGCGACGGCCGCACACTGTTGAACCTGATCGAGCAGGTTGCAGCGTGGAACGTTAGCGCAGCTTTGAACCCTGCGGCCTTGGGACAGCGCCTGATGCGGCGTGCCGCAAAATATGACAAGTCCGGTGACGAGCATTACAACCTTATTTCTGCGTTGCACAAATCGGTGCGCGGTTCCGACCCCGATGCGGCACTTTACTGGTTCGCGCGGATGCTGGAAGGGGGAGAAGATCCGCGGTACCTTGCACGCCGGATCACACGCATGGCCGTCGAAGATATCTCGTTGGCCGATCCTCAGGCGCAAGCGCAATGTCTACAGGCTTGGGAAACCTATGAAAGGCTTGGCAGTCCAGAAGGCGAACTTGCCCTGGCACAGGCCTTGGTTTACCTGGCTCTGGCACCAAAATCGAACGCGGTCTATGGCGCGTACAAAGCCGCGCGTGCTTCCGCGCGGGCTTATGGCAGTGCGCCGCCCCCAAAACACATCCTGAACGCACCAACGCAAATGATGAAGGACCAAGGCTACGGCGCGGGATATGCCTATGACCATGACGCAGAAGATGGGTTTTCGGGACAGAACTACTTTCCGGATGGCATGACGCGGCCAGCATTCTACGCACCGGTGGAGCGAGGGTTCGAACGTGAATTGAAGAAACGGATGGATTACTTCGACAGCTTGCGTGCCAAGCGGCAAGCGTCTCACAAGGATTGACACCGCTCCTGACGCGGGCCACAGACCGAGCATGTTGCACCATGTTCTTCTAGTTGCCGTTGGGGGCGCGATCGGGGCCACGGCTCGTTACTTGACCGGGCTTGGCATTGTCCGTCTGCTGGGTGTGACCGGATTTCCGCCGGCAATTATTACGGTCAATATCTTGGGCTCGTTCCTGATGGGCGTTTTTGTTGTCATGGCTGCAAAAAAGGGCCTGACGCATTACAGCCCATTCGTGATGACCGGGCTATTGGGCGGTTTCACCACGTTTTCGGCGTTTTCGTTGGAAACCGTGACATTGATCGAACGCGGGGATACCGGGCTTGCGGCCTGGTACGCCGCTTTATCGGTTGCATTGTCGGTTGGCGGATTGATGTTGGGCTTATGGCTGGCACGAGGTGTGTTTGCATGACGCGGGTACAGTTGGTGACCGTGGACGAGTCAGATGACGATCAACGGATTGATCGATGGTTGCGGCGCATGTATCCGCAGCTGCAGCAGGGCCAAATTGAAAAGATGTGCCGAAAAGGCGAATTGCGATTGGACGGAGGACGCGTAAAGGCGTCGTCCCGTGTGACCGCTGGCCAAACAGTGCGCATCCCGCCTTTGCCCGTATCAGGGCCGCGCCCGCCTGCGCCGCAACAGGGCCCAAGCGCGGCGGATGCCGAAATGATTCGTAGTTGCGTTATCTATCGTGACGCGCATGTGCTTGCGCTCAACAAGCCGGCTGGACTGGCAGTGCAAGGCGGCAGTGGGCAGACGCGGCATGTGGATGGCCTCGCCGAAGCCTTGCGTTTTGAGTCCGACGAGAAACCCCGGCTGGTCCATCGGCTGGATAAAGACACGTCGGGTGTATTGATTTTGGCCCGAACGCGGCCTGCTGCACAGGCTCTGACCGCGGCCTTCCGGCATCGCGACACGCGCAAGATTTACTGGGCTTTGGTCGCGGGTGTTCCCACACCGTACCTGGGAGAGATCAAGACAGGGCTGGTCAAGGCGCGTGGGCATGGCGCGGGTGGCGAAGGCGAGCGTATGATCGCCGTGCATCCAAGGGACATGGATCAAACTCCGGGCGCCAAACGTTCGCACACGCTGTACGCCACGCTTTACCGGGTGGCGAGCCGCGCCGCGTGGGTCGCGCTAGAGCCGGTGACGGGCCGTACACACCAGTTGCGCGTGCATATGGCCGAGATGGGCCATCCCATAATCGGAGATGGAAAGTACGGCGGGTCCGGTCAGGAAAACCTGGGCGACGGCTGGGGTGCACAACTTGGCGGGATCATCAGCAAGAAACTGCACTTGCACGCCCGTCGCTTGACACTGCAACATCCGGACACCCGGCGCCCGTTGACAATCGAGGCTGACTTGCCCGAGCACATGAAATCAAGCTGGAACACGTTGGGTTGGACAGAGGATTTGGCCGCAGGGGACCCATTTGAGGGTCTAAAATGACCGCTCGCTTGCGGCTGATTCTGTTCGATGTGGATGGCACACTTGTCGACAGTCAGAACGACATCGTGGCGTCCATGTCTGCTGCTTTTCGATCGGTGGGTCAAACCCCGCCTGCGCGCGCTGCTATCCTGTCGATCGTCGGACTGTCTTTGGAGCGGGCCGTTGAACATCTTGCGCCCGATCTTTTGCCGGCCACCTACAAAAAAATGGTTGACGTTTACAAGAAGACCTATGCGGATCTGCGGCGGTCCGGCGGGGCAGACAGGTCTTCGCCGCTGTTTCCGGGGGCGCGGGCGGTTCTGGATGACCTTGCATCAGAGCCCATGCATCTTCTTGGTGTGGCGACCGGAAAGTCGCGGCGCGGTTTGACGTTCTTGCTCGACGCGCACGGGCTGCAAGATATCTTCATCACGCAGCAGGTGGCGGATCACCATCCATCAAAACCACATCCATCCACGGTGTTGACGGCGATGGGAGAAATGGGCGTATCGGCCCAAGACACGGTTGTGATTGGTGACACGCGTTTTGATTTGGAAATGGCCCGGGCCGCAGGCGCGCGCTTCATTGGGGTCAGTTGGGGGTACCACGCTCCGGCGAGCATGACCGGCGCGGACGCGATAGTGGAACAATTTGATGAGTTGCCTGCAGCGATAGCCCGAGTGTGGAGTGATCTGACATGAGCGAATGGAAGCAGAAAAGGTTCTGGACCGACTCGACCGTGATGACATCAGAGCATGGGTACTCGGTGTTGCTTGACGGCCGGTCCGTGAAGACGCCGGCAAAAACAGCCTTTCTGGTTCCGACGCGTGCCTTGGCCGAAGCGGTTGCTAAGGAATGGGCTGCCCAAGAGGACACCATTGATCCCAGAACAATGCCATACACCCGCACAGCGAATGCAGCGATCGACAAAGTGGCGGCCCAGCACGGCGAAGTGGCCGATCTTTTGGCAGATTACGGGGATACCGATTTGCTATGCTATCGCGCCGAGCATCCCGATGGCTTGGTGGACCGCCAAGCTGACCTATGGGACCCGGCCCTGAATTGGGCGTCAGATGCGCTGGGCGCGCGGCTCGAGCCTCGCAGCGGATTGATGCATGCGCCGCAACCCGCTGGGGCTTTGGCGGGCTTGCGCGCCCGTGTGCATAAGCTTTCAAATTTTGAACTGGCCGCCTTTCATGACCTCGTCAGCCTGACCGGGTCGCTCGTGCTGGGATTCGCCGCCATGCATGACTGGAAATCGCCGGACGAAATCTGGGATATCTCTCGGCTCGACGAACGTTGGCAAGAAGAGCATTGGGGCGTAGACGAGGAAGCCGCAGAGCAAGCTGCGATCAAACGCACAGCGTTTCATCATGCAAAGCGTTTCTATGATGCGTGTCAGCCGCTCAGCGCGTGAGCAAGCGCCTTAAAAACTGGCAGATTTGGCCACGTCACCAATCGATTTGCGTGATCGTGGCCTTGACGTCGCTTGATGAATCCGCCCACACTCACGATCACTGAATATGGGGATAACCCCAATTTGGCATCTTGCCCGGCTAGTCACGCTGGGTCCCCGCTAAAAAAAGCGGACAATCAGGAAGAGGTAAAAATGAACAAAACCGTATTCTTTGGCGCGCTTACCGTTGCTGGTGTGGCAGCAGGTGCCGCGGCTGCGGGCACGCTTGACGATGTGAAAGCACGTGGCAAGCTGAACTGCGGCGTGACCACCGGTCTGGTCGGTTTCGCCGCGCCGGATGCGAACGGCGAATGGGATGGCTTCGACGTTGCGGTCTGCCGCGGTGTTGCAGCGGCTGTGCTGGGCGATGCAAGCGCTGTTGAATTCGTCCCAACAACCGGCAAAACGCGCTTCACGGCGCTGGCGTCTGGCGAAATCGACATGCTGGCCCGGAACACAACCTGGACCTTCTCGCGCGATGTCGATCTGAAGTTCGAATTTGTCGGCGTGAATTACTACGACGGCCAAGGCTTCATGGTTCCAAAAGACCTGGGCGTTGGCTCGGCGAAGGAACTGGATGGCGCGACAGTCTGCATCCAAACCGGTACCACCACAGAGCTGAACCTGGCGGACTTCTTCCGCGCGAACAACATCAGCTATGAGCCGGTTCCAATCGAAACCAACGCTGAAGCGCAGCAACAGTACCTCGCTGGTGCGTGTGACGTTTACACCACCGACGCATCGGGTCTGGCCGCAACACGGGCAACATTCGAAGATCCAGCTGGCCACGTGCTGCTGCCGGAAATCATCTCGAAAGAGCCTTTGGGACCGCTGGTTCGCCACGGCGACCACGAGTGGGGTGACGTTGTTCGCTGGACTTTGAACGCGCTGATCTCGGCTGAAGAACTGGGCATCACGTCGGCAAATCTGGCTGAGCTTTCGGCTGGCACCAACAACCCTGAAGTGAACCGCATTCTGGGTACAGAAGGTACGCTGGGCGAAATGCTGGGTCTGGACGCCGAGTGGGCACAGCGCGTGCTGGCAGGCGGCAATTATGGTGAGATCTTTGCTAAGAACATCGGCGAAGACACTCCGATCGGTCTGGCGCGTGGATCACGCGGCCTCCGAAGGCGCGCGCGATGAA
>CAWUIW010000130.1:0-9408 GCA_963922515.1 uncultured Rhodobacterales bacterium
GGCAGGGGGAAAGCTTTGGCGAACGCATGCGCGATCTTGCTTTGCCAGCCATAAACCTTGGTCTGATCATGGCCGCTTACATCACGAGGGTCACCCGCTCGGCGATGCTGGAGGTCCTTAATCAGGACTATGTGCGGACGGCACAGGCCAAGGGATCTTCCAGAGCGGTCATCATTTGACGGCATTGCTTTCGCAACTCGATGATTCCCGTTGTCACCGTCGTTGGCCTGTATCTTGGCATTCTTATCGGCAATTCGGTGCTAACGGAAATCGTCTTTAACCGACCTGGCCTTGGGAAACTGATCATCGGGGCACTCAACCAGCGAGACTACCCGATGCTCCAGGGGATGATCGTGATCTACACAATGATCGTTGTCATCGTGAACCTTCTCACAGACCTGACCTACGGCCTCATCGACCCAAGGATCAAATACAAATGACGATGCAAAGTACACCGCATACGCCGTCGAAGCTGGCGTACTTCAAGGCTTCGATTGGCTCGGCGCTCTCCTCTCTGATACGCGCCTTCAATACAAACAAGGCATCTTGGATCGGACTGGGGCTGTTCCTGTTCGTCGTAATTCTGGCCCTCCTCGCGCCATGGATTTCGCCACATGATCCGCTTGAGCAAAACATTTTGAACCGGCTGGAAGGACCGTCTGCAGAGTTTTGGCTGGGTACGGATTCCTTTGGTCGCGATATCTTATCCCGCATTCTTTGGGGTGCGCGCATATCCCTGACGATCGCCCTTGTTTCGATTGGTGCCGCTATGGTGGTTGGAACGATAATCGGAATGTTAGCAGGATACATTGGCGGCCGTTTCGATGTCATCGTGATGCAGGCCATGGATGTGCTTTTGGCCTTTCCCGGCTTGATCCTTGGTTTGATCGTTGTGGCCATGCTGGGCCCCTCGATCACGAATCTTGCGGTGGCAATTTCCATCACCGCGATCCCGCCCTTTGCCCGCATTGCCCGGGCGCCGACAATTGCCGTGAAGGATCGTGAGTTTATCGATGCGGGCCGCGCGCTTGGCTTTTCCGACCGACGGCTTCTGTTCGGCCATATATTGCCCAACATTGCCCCGGAAGTTCTGGTTATGGGATCGCTTTGGTTGGCAACGGCCATCCGGGTGGAAGCCTCGCTTGCGTTCATCGGACTGGGTGTCAGCCCGCCCACACCGACGTGGGGCGGCATGATCCGCGAAGGCTTCGAGCGAATTCTCGACAGCTATTGGCTCGCTCTGTGCCCCTCTATTGCAATTCTCATCGTGGTCCTTGGATTGAACCTGCTTGGTGACGGTCTGCGCGACGCGGTTGACCCACGGCTAAAGGGTGAAGAATGAAAACTCCCATACTCTCCGTAGAAAACCTGACAACGTCTTTTCACGTTGAGCGTAAATGGCTGCCTGTCGTTAAGGATGTGAGCTTTGACATCGCCCAAGGCGAAACGGTGGCCGTGGTCGGGGAATCCGGTTCTGGTAAGTCCGTGACTGCTCTTTCCATCATGCGGCTTTTGCAAGCTGGTATTGGCAAATCCGAAGGATCGATAAAGCTTGAAGGCTGCGAATTGCTCACGCTTCCTGAAGCAGAGATGCAGAAAGTGCGCGGTGGCGACATCGGTATGATCTTTCAGGAACCGATGACAAGCTTGAACCCTGTTTTGACTGCAGGGAACCAGGTCGCGGAAGCCTTGGGAAATCACCGAGGCATGTCCGCGTCTGAAGCTGCAGTTGAAACCTTGCGCCTTTTTGACCTGGTGCGCATTCCAGATGCAAAACGACGCGCAAGCGAGTATCCGCATAGCTTTTCGGGCGGGATGCGCCAAAGGGTGATGATCGCCATGGCGCTGGCCTGCAAACCCAAACTTCTGATCGCGGACGAACCGACCACGGCGCTTGATGTGACCATTCAGGCGCAGATCCTCGAACTGATTTACGAGTTGCAGCAAGAGATTGGCATGGCCGTGCTTTTCATCACCCATGACATGGGGGTGGTTGCAGAAATCTCGGATCGGGTCGTTGTGATGCTGCATGGCAAAAAGGTGGAGGACGCGCCCGCTCAGCAACTATTCCAGAACGCGCAGCACGGGTATTCAAGGATGCTCTTGTCGGCTGTTCCAAAACTGGGAGCACTCGCCGGAACCACGACGCCGCGGCGATTTCCCAAGATGGGGCTCGACGGTCCCGGACCAGAGCTGCCGCCGGAAGAAGACCGCCGCGGCGATACCATTCTTGAGGTGAAAAACCTGACCACGCGGTTCCCGATTGCTGGCGGAGTTTTTGGGCGCGTTGTCGGCAATGTGCACGCGGTCGAAAATGTCTCGTTCGATGTCAGGGCTGGGGAAACCCTGTCGCTGGTCGGGGAGTCAGGATGCGGAAAAACTACGACCGGGCGCTCGATCCTGCGTTTGCGCGAACCGCTTTCAGGAACGATCGCGTTCGAAGGAAAGGACATTGCCAACGCGTCTCCGCAAGAGTTGCGACTGGCGCGACAACGATTGCAGATGATTTTCCAGGATCCATACGGGTCGTTGAACCCGCGGCAAACCATTGGATCGGCCATCGCGGAACCATTGCGTGTTCACCAGATCGGTGACCAAAGCCGACTTCAGGAACGGGTTGCCGAATTGCTGCAACTTGTCGGGATGAAACCGGAACATGCGCTGCGGTTTCCCCACGAGTTTTCTGGCGGCCAGCGTCAACGGCTGTGTATTGCACGGTGCCTTGGCATGAACCCAAGCCTCATTGTTGCGGACGAGTCCGTTTCTGCGCTGGATGCAACCATCAAGGCGCAAGTCATCAATCTGATGCTGGAACTGCAGGAAAAACTGGGCGTGAGCTATGTGTTCATCAGTCATGACATTGCGGCAGTTGAACGCATCAGTCACCGTATCGCGGTAATGCTCTTGGGGGAAATCGTGGAAATCGGTCCGCGGGACCAAGTGCTGAACAACCCACAGCACCCCTACACAAAAAAGTTGATCTCGGCTGTGCCGCTTCCCGATCCAAGTATCAAACGGCAACGCAAAGGACTGACATCAGATGAGTTGAAGAGCCCCATACGTAAGCCCGATTGGATCCCGCCGGAACGAAAGATGGTTTCAGTCGGGGACGATCATTTCATGATGGAGCATTGACGGGCGCGGCGACTTTCGAAGTGACGGGCGATGTGGGCGGAGCAATAGCGTGCAAAATGTGAACCTTGCTGAATGGGTGGCATCCGTGGGTGTCATCCCGGCGCCGACCAAACTTGCGGCGGTCCGCGTTGTGGCAGACGCGGTCGCGGCGGCAGCGGCTGGCCATAATTTGCCTGGCGCCGTCGCTGCGAGGAACGCCGCGCTCGATCTTTGGGGCACCGGCGATGCGGCTATCTGGTTCACCGCGCATAAGGGCGCAGTTTCTACTGCCGCATTCTCAAATGCCATGGCCACTTGCATTCTGGATCTCGATGATGGCCACAGGGCTGCTGCGGGTCACCCGGGTGCGGCCGTTGTTCCAGCTGTGATTGCTGCGGTGCAGTCATGGGGCCTTTCAGGTGAAAAAGCGCTTTCGGCGATCGCCATTGGATATGAAGTCGGGGTCAGAATTGCCGCGTCGCGCGATCTCAGGCGCATCGACACGCTAATCAGCGGTCGCTGGTGTGGACAAGCGGTTGCTGCCGCGCTTGGGTGGCTAAGGGGCGACAGTGCCCACCAGATCGCCGAGGCCATGGCCGTGGCAGGAGCGATTGCCCCTCATATGGTCGTTGCCGAGTACACGGAAGTCGGCAATCACACGAAGGAGGCGATCCCATTTTCTGTTGCAAATGGGATCGTGGCATCACGACTTGCAAGCCAAGGATTCAAGGGCCCCTTGGATATTCTCGACGCTGATGACTACGACGCAGGCATTTTGAGGAATGGTCAGGGCGCCGGATGGTATGTCGAAACAACGTACTTCAAGCCCTATAGTTGCTGTCGGTGGATTCATGCGCCGATCGACGCAATCTTGAAGGTCCGAGAAAACGTGAATTGGGCCGATGTTGACGAAATCGAAGTCGAAACATTTGAGCGCACGCTTTCATTGAACAACCAAACGCAACCCAAGGACGTGCAAGCAGCCCAGTACAGCAAGCCGTTTTGTGTCGCAGCGGCTGCGCTGCATGGGCAAGAATGCCTGCAACCCTTGTCCGACGGTACACTTCAGGATACGCGCATTTCGAAACTTGCCGAAAAAGTGCGGCTCACCGTAGCGCCAGATCTGGACGCGATGTTCCCCGCGTCTGTCCCGAGCCGGGTTCGGATCAAGCTCGGTTCTGAATTGCTGGAACGAGAAGTGCTCGCCCCGAAAGGCGAGCCGAGCAACCCGATGAATTGGAATGATCTGATTGCAAAGCTGCAGGTTGCCGCCATGCCGCGATTTGGCCTGTCGAAGTGTGAGGGCCTGATCGCGGCGTTGACCGCATTGCGGGACCACGCCGACCTTCAGCCTTTGCTAAGCCAGCTATCAGATGGCAAGTGACGTCGGATGCGCGCGTCTGTCAAAGCGACAAACCCAACGCTGCTGACGTGGGCGTGATCCAGCCGTTTTGAATGGCAGGGGTTTCCAAGACATCGGTCTTTACATGAGCAAGACATGGGAAAACGGCCCAAGGTGGTGCGTTCTGACTTGACCAAAAGGGGACCGCGCATTCGGGGACATTGCCAAGGGTCTATGCCGGTTCTTGGCTCGTGAAAAACTTCTGTTCGCCATTTGGTCAAAAATCGCCCAAAGTTTGCCAACCAGACAAGGGGGCGCGATGCAGGTCGATGGGTTGCAATATGCCAAGTGGTCGGAGCGGGTGTTTCGACAGATGCGGGATGGGGGTGTGGATGCCGTTCACGTCACCATCGCCTACCATGAAATGTTCCGCGAAACGGTCAGCAACATCGAGGCATGGAACCGTTGGTTGGAACGCCATCCCGATCTGATCGTGCAAGCTGGTTCTGCCGCCGATGTCCGAGCCGCGCAGGCCTCGGGGCGAACTGCGATCATTTTCGGTGCGCAAACCCCGGCCCCGATCGAAGACGACATCGGCCTGGTCGAGATTCTGCATACGCTTGGCCTTCGGTTCATGCAGCTCAGCTACAACAACCAGTCTTTGCTGGCGACCGGTTGTTACGAAGCTGAAGACCCGGGCCTGACACGCATGGGACGCGAAGTGGTGGCCGAGATGAACCGGGTTGGACTTGTCGTTGACATGAGCCATTCTGCGGAACGCTCGACCCTTGAAGCCATTGAGCACAGCACTCGCCCTATTGCGGTGACCCATGCCAATCCGTCGGGGTGGCATCCCGCCTTGCGGAACAAGTCGAATACTGTCTTGCGTGCCCTTTCCGAAACCGGTGGCATGCTGGGGTTTTCACTGTACCCTCATCATTTGCAAGGGGGATCGCAGTGCACGCTCGAGGCGTTTTGCCAAATGGTCGCGGACACGGCGGAGGTGATGGGCGTGGAACACCTTGGGATCGGCTCGGACCTGTGTCAGGATCAGCCGGACAGCGTCGTGGAGTGGATGCGCGTGGGCCGATGGACAAAAAAGATGGACTATGGCGAAGGTTCTGCCGCGCAGCCGGGCTTTCCGCCCCAGCCAAATTTTTTTCGAGACAATCGCGATTTTCCCGGCCTCGCTGTCGGGTTGAGGGCCGTAGGTTTCAGCGAAACCGATGTGGCGGCGATCATGGGTGAAAACTGGATGCGCTTTTTTGACGTGAGTTTTGGATCTGCATCATGACCGACATGCGGCCACCGTCTCAGGTGATGCGCCTGTCGCGTATGGGATCGGCGCACCAGACACGCCTGAGCTTCATGCGCGTGTTGTTGCGCGGTCTGCGCCGCGGCGGATGGCAGGTCGACTGCCCGCTTTGGCAGATCGACACACAAGGCGTTGGCCGGGCGGTGTACCGCGTACGCGGGCAAGGGCAGTGCTACAGCCTGGTGGCGTTTGCGCATGATCTGCCAGACGAGCTGCGGTCGGATCGTGTCATCGCTGAAGCTTGGGATGCCTCCTTTGTCCTCGTTGACGGCGAACCAACGGCAAACGACTTGAACCGCTTGGCCCGGAACGTGCCGTTGCAAGAGGCCGGTCGGGTCAGCGACAAGGAACTGGTGCTGTCGCGCGCCAACCGATCGGCGCGGCTTTGGAACTATGTGGTGGACTGCCTTGCATCGGGCCATCAACCCGATGCGCGCCAACTTGCAGACGTTGGGTACCTGATGCGCACGACCGCGGTGTATGGATCGGGCAAATTCGGAGCTGCCGACCGCGCCGCCCTGTCGGGCCGCGGTTTGATGGATGGTCCTTTTCGTGCTGAAATGCTTGCTGTGTGGCTGATCCGGACCTTTGTCTGCGATCTGGTCGAGCATGTCGCGGTGGCCAAGGGCGGCACAACCGCGGTTTCGCTTGACCGTACGCTGCGCCGCAGCTTGGGGATCGGCAATTCCACCGGGCTTGGAATGGCGCCTTTTTTGGTCAACCACCCCGCTTTGCTCAATGCGTGGATCACCGCACGGGAAACCGCGTTGGCCCGCGTGCTTGATCTGCCATTGGCTTCATCCGACACGCGCGCAGCTTTCGCGCAGGCACTGGCCGGTGTCCGGGTCTTGCATGCCAACTGGCAAACAGATCACCCGCTTCAAAAGGAAAAGTTGGGCGATCTTGAAATCGATCTGCGGCAGCTGACGGACCAAGTTGCGTCAACCGGTCTGGCCGGGACGTATCCATGGCGCGGCCTATGGCAGTGGGCGTCCAAGGCGCTATCCGAAGAAGGTCAGGAACTGGCACTGTCACTTATGCTGGAACCTCATGGTCCGCTGGTCGATGATTTGGCCGATGAAATGGCCGCCGACGAGCTGCATTCAATGCGCGTGGACGGCACGATGGCGCTGGATGAGTTGAAGGCCGGGATCGATGCACATTTTGGCTGGGCATTGACGCCGGACTACACCGACGAAACCGCCAGCGCATTGTTCTGGTATGTGTCAAAAGCCAAGCTGGAGCCAAGGCTGGGGCAGCGGTATCAAGAGCCCGGCGCCCATTTGGAACAGCCATTGGATATCGGGCGTTCGATTGCGTCGTTGGTTGATGAGATCAGTAAACAACCGCCGCACCTGACAGTGGCGGAGTTTTTGCAATCCCATCCGCAACATCGCAGGGCCGTGCGCCGTATACAATTGGCGCGTACCGCGCCCTATGGCGAGATACAGGACAACTTGCTGGCTGCCGACACACTCCCAATCGACATGTTGCGGTGCAAACTTGCGTTTTTTGGAGCCACTCGCTTTGACCCGCGATCGGATCGCTGGGTGCGTATCACGATGTACCAGAACGCGCCCTTCCCCGACGAATTGCATGCACTGCCAGAAGATGCGTGGAGCTTGCCGGTCCCTGACGCAGCCTGATGTCGTCGCGCACGCTTTCTGAGATAACGGCGACCTGCACAAAAGCGGCACGCGGCGCGGGCTGCCCTTGGGGGATGGCCGAAGAGGCCGGGGCGGCCGCGCGTATTCTATCGGCACATGGGTTGCCTGGGGCCGAAGCACTGGCAGGCTTATTGGGCAACCCACGGCGTTGTGGCTGTTACCCAGATGCGCAGGCGCCAGACTGTGCAATTGCCCGCTTGGTCGCACTGCTGGATGCGCCACCGTCGGACACCGTGGAGTTTGATGCAGTCGCTGCCCCTCTGCTGCTACTGGGGTTCGCCTTGATTGATACAGGCGCATGGACACTGGAGTGGAACGGTGGTTACGCGGTGGTCGATGCGCAAGGCCTGCAAGTCACAGGCGATCTACCACCAGAAATTGCGAAGGTTACGGTCCGAAAGGGGGGTGCGACCAAGGGTCAGCCGCGTATGGCGGACTGGCGCAGCCAACCTGTCGATCCAAACGCCTGGGGCAATCTGGAAGTACTTGCCGATCGATTGCTTGTGCCCGAGAGTGAGCAGTCGCGCGCGGCAGGGGCAGGCCCAGGCACACAAAAAGATGAATAAGAGGGGAACGTCATAAGATGCCACAGGTGACTGTTGCGGAAATCGAAGCGGCGAGCCGCGCCGCGCTAGAGGCGCATGGCGCAGGGCAAAAGCAAGCGAAGGAAGTGGCCCGTGCGGTCGCCAGAGCTGAAGAGACCGGCAACATCATTTGTGGTCTCTACTACCTGGAAAGCTACTGCCTACAATTGCGATCCGGCCGCGTATTGGGCATGGTCGAGCCAATGGTCACGCAGCCGCGTCCTGGGGTGGTGATGGTGGATGCACGGTTTGGTTTTGCGCAACCGGCGTTTGCTGACGCGCTGCCCATTGCCCGTCAAGCGGCGAAAACCAACGGCGTGGCAACGCTGGCGGTGTGCCATGCGCACACATGCACCTCGCTTGGCTATTTCACCGAGCAGATCGCCGGCGACGGACTGATCGGGATCGGTATGACAAACGCGTCAGCCATTGTTGCTGGACCTGGCGGCAAAACTCCGGTCCTTGGCACGAACCCAATCGCAATCACACTGCCCGGGCCTGACGTGCCAGCGCTACATGCCGACTTTTCCACTGCCGCGGTGGCACTGGGAAAAATCACCATGGCCAAAGCGGCGGGTGAAGCCATTCCGCTGGGCTGGGCGGTGGATTCCAATGGCGTGCCAACAACCGATCCAGTTGCAGCCTTGGGCGGCGCTTTGGTCTCTGCAGCGGATTACAAGGGCTGGGCGTTGGGGCTGGTTGTGGAAGCGTTGGCCGCCGGTTTGACCGGCTCTGTGTCGTCTCTCGACGTCAAAGGATTAAAGCTGCCCGAAGGCCCGCCCCATGATCTTGGTCAAGTCTACATCCTGATCGACCCGGGCGCCCATGCGAACGCCGTCGGCGCACGCTTGTCCCGTATCTCTGACGCTGTCGCGCAAGACCCGGATGTCCGCCTTCCCGGCGCGGCGCGGACGCGTCTGGACCCGGTCAATGTGCCGGATGCACTTTGGGCGGTGGTGACAGAGTTAACCTGAGCGCGGACCTGCCTGGCTTTTACCTTGGGACAGCGACTTCGGGCTAGGGGCTGCGCCGGGACCGCCAATGTTGGGGTTCAAGGCATTCTTTAAGGCTGCAATAAGGTCCGCTCGGCGAACCGGTTTTGACATCACGGCATTAATGCCAGAGGCGTAGCAGGCTTGCGTGGTTTCTTCTTGGACGTTTGCCGTCAAAGCGATGATCGGCGTTGGCGCCAGCCCCGACAGTTTTTCATAATCGCGTATCGACTGCGCGGCCTGTGTCCCGCTCATCACCGGCATCGACATGTCCATCAAAACAACGTCAAAAGGCGACTTGCAAAAGTGATCTACGGCTTCCCGGCCGTTTTCGGCGCAAATGATATGAACGCCCACCTTCCCCAGCATTATCTGCACGACAAGTTGGTTGGTT
>CAWUIW010000131.1:0-9408 GCA_963922515.1 uncultured Rhodobacterales bacterium
CGTTGTCGGATATCTTGGAGATTGGCGACGTGCTGCCGCGGTATTATTTGACCGCGAAAGCCTGTGCCGGAATCCTGCGCCGCGCCGAGAAGCGGGGCAAGCAGTTGCCCCCACAATTAGCGCACGTCCTACAGGCGGTGGCGGACTCGGAACCGACTTCGACATTGACGGCGGACTGATAGCCAGCACAGGCGATGTGTCCCATTGCCTTAATGCAGGAGGGATGAAGCGCAACGATTACGAAACCGAAACAATGGTTGCCCACATCTTCCATCAGAATGGCGGCGGTCATGCGGCGATAGCCTTCGACACGACACAGATTACAAGCCCGCAGAATGGGGCAAATCCACGGCCGGGCGATCCGTGCCACCCTTTACCGGCGGGCGCGCATCCGCCGGCAATCGCGATCCAAGAGCGGGCGACGTCCGAAAATCCCAACAATGGACCAGACGGCGCCGGGTTTCGTACCGATGGCGCAAGCTACACTCTTGAGGCGCGATCCGTCCCGCAATCCATCGCTTCAAATTGGGCCGTCCGTCGCCTGACGCCTCGCGAGTGCGAGCGCCTGCAAGGATTTCCAGACGATTTTACGCAAATCCCGTGGCGCGGAAAACCGGCTGATCAATGCCCGGATGGACACAGATACAAGGCGCTTGGCAACAGCATGGCGGTCAACGTCATGAGCTGGATTGGCGAACGTATCCAAATGGTTGAGGGGCTGAAAACATGAACACCGTAAGTAAAGACGGCGATCACCTGCTGATCCGCATCCACAAGGATGACGCGCATAGTCTGTGCGTGGCCTTGCAGGAATGTCCCTGCAAGATGACCAAATCCCACGCGACGGCAAAAATTCGCAAGTCTTTGCGTGAAGCGCTGGCAAGAGCGGGGGCGCGGTGATGGGCAAGAGATCCAACTTTAAACGACTCAAGCACGATGCCTACGATACGCCGATAGAGGCTGTTGAGCCGTTAATCCCGCACCTGCCGACGCAGTACCGGTTTCGATATTGGGAGCCTTGCGCTGGCAAAGGCGCATTGGTTGATGCCCTTTCCGACCTGACCCTGTCGGCCCGATGCGTGTTTCAATCCGACATCGCCCCAAGGCACAGCGATGTGGACGAATACGACGCCTTGTCGGTGAGCGTGGGGGAGGTAATCGACCACGATTTTATTATTACTAACCCGCCTTGGACGCGGGAAATCCTGCATCCAATGATTGCGTGCTTTAGCGGCGTCCGCCCAACGTGGCTGCTTTTTGATGCCGACTGGATGCACACAAAGCAGGCGGAGCCTTACCTGAAATGGTGCGTCAAGATCGTATCAGTGGGCCGGGTCAAATGGATACCGGACTCGCCATACACCGGAAAAGACAACTGCGCTTGGTACCTGTTCGATCAGAACCACGCGGGCGCCACCGAGTATGTGGGGTGGTCCAGATGACGGCTATTCAACTGCCCAAGCCAATCAGCACAAATCGCCTATTCAGGAACAAGGCCAAAGGCCGCGTCTGTACTCAGGAATACAACACCTGGAAATGGCACGCGCTGGCAGCGATCCAAGAGCAAAAGCCGATTAGCATTCCGAACGGTCCTGTCCGCATTCTCTTTGCGGTTGGTGAGGTTGGACTGGGCGCCAACATGGACGGCGACAACTGCATCAAGTGCCTTCTCGACGCTTTGGTGGACAACAAAATTTTGCCCGATGACAGCCGGAAATACGTGCGCGGTGTCGGCATGGAATGGGTTGAGGGCAAAGAGGGGGTAACGGCGCACATCATGCCCGCAGAGCCCCTGGCACCTATCGAGCATAGAGGAACCATAGGATGAGCCTAGAAGTTCTGACTGCGATTTGGCGCAATCCGCCGTGCAAGGGTGGTGAGCTTTTGTGCTTATTGGCTATCGCGGATAACGCTGATGACGATGGTTATGCATGGCCGTCTGTAGCGACCGTTGCAAAGAAGGCCGCAATGCAGGAACGCGGCGCTCAAAAGTGCATCAAGAGATTGGCAGAGGCGGGTCTGATCACCATCAAACAGGGTGGCGGACGGAACAAAACCAACGCCTATCAGATCACTACAAATGGTATTGGCCCGGAAGCGGACCACAAAAACCCCGAACAATATACACCGTCCCAGCGGACAGGGTTTAGGGACGAAAACCCCGTCCAGCGCGACATAAACCCCGTCCCAGCGGACGCGAAACCCCGTCCCAGCGGACACCCGAACAGTCAAGAACCACCAAAGGAACCGCCATCTAAGAGAAAAACGCGCATCCATGCCGACGCTGTGATTTCTCAAAGGATGATCGAAATCGCGATTGAGGAGGGTCACTGCGAAAGCGAAGCGCGGGCTCAATTCGATCAATTCAAATTCGGCGCAATCGCCAACGGACGAACCTATGCCAACTGGGACGCCGCTTGGCGCAATTGGTTTCGTAGCCCGTATTTCAAAACCGTAGGAGGCCACAATGGGAACGCTGTCTACAGCAGAAAAGGCAATGCCAACCGACCCGGCAACCGGGCTGATTCTGCCCTTGAGCAACTCGCTAGGGTTGCAGGACTTGGCGAAGCACAGGGCGATGGTCGGTCTAGAGCTTGAAGTGATGGCCAAGAAAATGGACCGCTTCGGCTGGGAGCGGGATCGGGGCACGGCGGCGCACGATCGCGTTGTCGCCGACTGGATGAACGCGCTTTCAGATTACCCGCTGGACGAAGTGAAAGAGGCGTGCCGACGCCATGTCCAGGACAGGCCGAACACGATGCCCCATGAGGGACACATTCTGTATCAACTGGGCAAAATCCGAAGGCGAAAGGCCGATGCGTTCAAGGCGGAGAACCCACCCAGACCAAAACCCGCCGAGCCCCGCGTCACGTCGGAACAGACCGCCAAAATTCTGGAAGAGGTTAGCCTGAACATCAAGACATTCGGAGGACGTGATGACCACTTTCGCTGAGTACATGGAAAACCACGAAAAAATGCAGAAAATTCTAGATGGCGTTTCGAAGAAGTTGAACGTGGAGTCATCAGCCGTTCTCGGCCATTGCCGGAAAAAGCCGCTGACAATTGCGCGGATGGATGTGACTCAGCAGGCTTTGAAATTGGGTATCAGCAACAGCCAGATTGCCAGCTTTCTTGGCGTTCACCACACGACCACGCTTTACTATCAGGGGCGATTTTAATGGACACGATCAGCTATAGCCACATCGACGGCAAGGCTTGCAGGCTGTTGGCTTTGGCGGTTTTGCACCGGGCCATTCTGGACGCTGTTTCGCCGACTACGCTTGTCAAGAACTCGTCGCGGCCGACTGAATTGGAGCATAGCCAGGCGAAAGCGTTCGTAGATAGGAGAAACGAGGACTTTCGCGTCTTTTGCGACATTGCCGGCCTTAACGCAGATCAGGTTTTTGAAGCGTACATCAACGGCAAGTTCACAGCCGAAAACATGGGCATGTATCGTATTCGGGAGCAAGCAGCATGAACGACGATCAGAAATTCTTGGCAGTCCTGTTCGGCTGCATGATTGGAATCGCCCTGTGGCTTACTGCGGTTGTGGAGCTTGCCAAGTTCTTGGGAATGCCTGGATGACCCCCGAACAACAACAAGCAGCCCAACAGGCACGCATGCAAGAGCTGATCAGGCAGTTACGACAAAAGGCGAAAACAACGCCAAATAATGCCAAATGGCAAAATGAAGGGACAGGCGAATGAGCGGGGTAAGCAGGATTTACCAACAAGGGCCAACAGAAGACCCAACCGGCAAGATGGCCGAACAAAGCCAGGAGCGGTACTTTCAAAGCCCTTGGCGAACTAGGGGCATTGCCGTCATCCCGGTAGACCATGTGATTGACGACATCCACCAACAGGCAGTCCGCAACGTGGCAACCCAACTCTATGGAGAGAGAAATGATAAGAGCAGCGCAGAAAGTTGATGCAGACGATCCCCGCGCCGATGCGCTGCGTCGTCGTTGCGCCGACATTGGCCTAAACCCTTCGCAGGCAAACCTCGTCCGTGTGGCATCACAGATGGCCGGTCTACCCACGGGCAAGGCGCTGATCCTTGGCGTTACCGATCCTGATTTGGCCCGCAAGGCATTCGATGCTGTGGAGGGCTACAGGGCAGCGCGGGAACGTTATCAGCGCATTGCGCTTGGCCTATCCATGTATCCAGCAGCCCCAAAGATGGAAATGGAGCCGGAGCCTTTCGAGGTGGATGACGCAGCCCAAACCGACGACCGGACACCAGAGGAAAAAGAGCGCGACGCCCGAAATTCTATGGCATTCTGGGACGGGTGCTATCAAAAGCTTAGCCTTGCCGATCGGTCCCATATCGATGGTGTTTTGTTTGGTTGGGCTGACGTGGTTCAGAACGGGAAACTGACGCCGCGAGGATCAGAATTTGTAGCCGCAGCAATCAAGTTCGAGGAAATAGTTGATAGGGCTTGCGAGTGAATTTGAATTCGGCTATTAGTAGAGGTGGTCACGTGCGTCCAAAATCTGGGCGCATTTTTGATTCCTGCGACACGGTGATATTCTGCCGGCCGTAGCACCGCCCAAATGGCGGGAGCGCATTACAGGGTTCATGGCAGGCCCTGTCAGGAATGATCAAACTGTGCTTTAGCAGCTTATTCAGTTCGGATAGGCTTCTTGAGCGCGGTAATGTCCGGTAGGGTCGGGAAGCTCGGCCTAGTGCACAGGTAGGACATGCAGGACGTGGTATCTTGCCCGCGTTCAACACATACCGGCCATCGGCAAGACTGATGGTACAGGGCGGGCAGGCTTAACGGCTTGCCCCTCTGCTGTTCAAGCCACTTCGCGATCAAGCATAAGGGAAATACAATAGGCTGCGATCGGATTGACAGGAACGTCACCTTGTTCCCATCTGCGTATGGTCCGCTCACCATTCTTGCCCATACCCCATAGGTCAGCAAGATCACGCTGAGAGAGACGCAGCTTTTGCCGCGCCTCTTTGAAATCGTCCTGAGTCACAGGATTGCCTGAACGGCGACACCGCCAATCGCTGCACCAGCGACCAGAATAGCAACGCCGATCTTCCAGAACTCGGTTTGGGCTTGTTTCAAGGCTAGTGCGGTTTGCGCCTTGATCAGTTCGATCTCGTAAATGTCTTTGTCTGTCATTGTCGTTTTTCCTTTCGTGGCGGGCTTCATCGCCCATGCACGCAATATAGGACATTATGTCCGGTCATGCAAGAGAAGTGGGGAGAAAATCTGTGCGCAACGTCGATCTACCCGAAGAACAGGACGATGAGCCGGACGCGCTTATGTGTGTAGAGGTCCACGGTGACGATTACGCAGTCATCACGAACATGACCGAAGAACAGCTTCACCAGACAATCGAGGCCATAACGGCAGTGATTAAGCAGGGTCAGCCGGTTCACTAGCAGTAACACGGGCGGGATGCCTCGCAATTATTCGTCTAAATTGTGCTGCTCTAGAAACTTCTGCCAGTTCTCTTTTGCTCTACGGGCCTTGTGTTCCTTGCCTGCCTCTGTCTCCAGGGAGCGATGCGCACCATAGTGATCTCTTGGTACTAGGACGCGTTTGCAAGGAATCCCGCTCTTCGTAAAGCCAGCGCCCAAGTAAGCGGGCTCAGTTACACAGTCATACACATAGTCGTTAGCCAACACTGGCGATGACGTCATCAGTAGAGCCAAACAGGCATGCCTCATTGGAAACCCCTTCTGTAAACGGTATGCGTCAACACATAACGAAAGAATGCTTCAACATCCATTCGCGGGATCGCAGGGAATAGCAAGGCGCGACAGCCTGGCAAGGCTCGTGGGTGCAAGAGATGGTTATCAGTGCTTTCTGTGCGGCGTAACACTATACTCAGGCAGGAAGGCACCCAACAGCCGTGTGCTGGAACACTTGGAGCCGTGGCGGCTAAGTCCTGAGAAAGCATATGACGCAGACAACCTGCGCCTCTGCTGCAAGCAATGCCACGACAGCACGTGCGCCAGCATAGAGGCACAGCATCAAGGCGATCCCAAAGCCATAAGGCAAGCCAAGCTTCAAGGGGGCGGGTACGACCCAGACGGCAGGCCAATTTGGTAAGGGGGGGGCATCAAAAGTCTGGTTGATCCAAACAGGAAACCGACCGCCCAAACTCTCTGTTAATGCTAAACCCAAATTCCTCGCAAGTAAGAGGCTCTAACATGGCCCGCAAGCAACGAGCTGATAGTGTGAGTGCTGCTGTTCAGGCGGCGACTGCTACCCCCATTCATCCCCCCTCGCATGTTCCGCTTTCTGACGAGGATAAGCCGTTCTTCGCGAATGTGATTGAGGAGTTCGCTCGGTCCGAGTGGACGGCGCACCAATTGGAGCTTGCCGCAATGCTAGCGCGGTCGATGGCGGACCTGAATCGCGAACAACAAACGTTGCGGAACGAGGGTTTTATTGCCGTGCGTGAGAACGGGACGACCGTTGAGAACCCGCGTGCACGCGTGGTGAAGTCTTTGACGGGTGACATCTATTCTGGGCGGCGTTCCTTGGCCCTCCACGCGCGCGCGCGAAGCGGTGGCGATAATCGCAATGTGGCCACCAGAAACAAGACCCTGAAAGATGCGCAGGGCGAGCCGAATGACGATGATCTGCTAGCGAGGCCGAATTAATGGGAACAAGTGACGATCAGTTGGCGCGAGACTTGTCTTTTCATGTCGGCGAAGTCCAGAGGATTTTAGACCTCGCCGAGGGGCGCGGTCTGCACGCACACCTGTACGTTAACGAGATGGTCGAAAACCACCGAATGGAGCGCTGCCTATTAGACGTAATCTTGTTGCGTCCACTGAAGATGGTAGATCGTTGACGCGAGCTGAGAAGGTTATCGCTTTCATCCACAAGTACATCGTGGTCCCGGAGGGCAACCTGCAAGGCCAACCGATGCGCCTCTTGCCGTTCCAAGAGCGGTTTATCCGGGAGGTCTACGACAATCCTAACGGTACACGCCGCGCATATCTGAGTATTGCTCGGCGGAATGGAAAGACGGGCCTGATCGCGGCGTTACTTTTGGCCCATATCGTTGGGCCGGAGGCCGTAAAGAACAGCCAGATTGCGAGCGGCGCGCGTTCCCGTGAGCAGGCGGCGCTTGTGTTTTCAATGGCCGTCAAGATGATTAACGCCAGCCCTGAAATCAGTGGGAACGGCGACCCGCGAAAGGCACTTGTGCGCGTGGTGCCTTCAAGCAAGCGCATAGTGGGGCTGATGCGCAATGTGGAGTTCCGGGCGTTGTCGGCAGAGGCAGGCTCAAACCATGGTATGGGCCTGCGGCTGGCAATCCTTGATGAGGTCGGACAGGTCAAAGGCGATTTTGATCCCTTTATCGAGGCGGTTGAAACTTCGATGGGGAGTTACGACGACGCGCTGCTGCTGGCGATTTCGACGCAAGCGGCAACAGATGGCGATCTGTTCTCTATGTGGTTGGATGACGCCGGGGAAGACCCGCAGATTGTCAGTCACGTTTACACGGCGCCAGAGGATTGCGACCTTTCGGACGAAGAGGCTTGGCGGGCTGCAAACCCTGCGCTTGGCGTGTTTCGATCCGAGGTCGATATGCGCCAAAAGATGCAAGAGGCCATGCGCCTACCGTCCAAGGAAAACTCTGCTCGTTGGTTGCTGCTTAATCAGCGGATCGACGCGGACGCGCCCTTTGTTGCGCCGGCGATATGGGCCGAGAATGGCGGTCCTGTTGAGCCGATCGGCGGCCCGGTTTTCGCTGGTCTGGATTTGTCAGAGGTTGCGGACTTAACCGCCTTTGTGGCGATCGCGCCGCAAGGTGAAAAAGAGTGGGGTGTTCATCCGACTTTCTGGTTACCGGGTGACAATCTGGAAGAGCGCACGCGCTCGGATCGGGTGCCCTATTCGACGTGGCATCGGCAGGGGCACTTGCTGACTGCACCGGGGCGAACTGTTGATTATGAATACGTAGCGCGGTGGTTGTTTGACTTTTGTTCGGGCAAGGACGTTCGCCGGATAGCTTTTGACCGATGGAACTTTCGCCACTTGAAGCCGTGGCTTGAAAAGGCAGGGTTCAACGCCGGCCACTTAGAAGGCGACGACGCCATCTTTAAGGAAATGGGGCAGGGCTTCGCGTCTATGTCGCCTGCATTGCGGGATCTAGAAGCAGCCTTGCTACAAGGCAAAATCAGACATGGCGCACATCCGATTTTGGAAAGTTGCGCGCGAAATGCGGTGGTCGAGTCTGACGCAGCGGGAAACCGTAAATTGACGAAAAAGAAAAGCCGGGGACGCATCGACGGAATGGTTGCCTTAGCAATGGCGTTGAGCGTGGCGGTTGATGACCGAAAAGAAAACGGGCCGTCCGTGTATGAAAGTCGCGGCCTCCTAATGGTGTGAGGCTTTATATGGGTCTATTTGATTGGTGGCGCGCGTCTGAGCCGTCCCGGCCTAACGTGCGCGCAATGGCGGCTGGCACAGAATTTTTCGGGTTTGACGATCCGCGATTTAAAGAGCTGATCCGCGGCGGTGACATGGGCGTTACCCCTCGGCAGGCGATGAAAAACACAACCGTGTTGCGGTGTGTCTCTCTGATTTCGTACTCCATTGGCCAATTGCCTCTGCACTTGCGGGATAAGCAGAGCAAGGAACCGGCGCGGGATCATCCGTTGTTTCGCGTTCTGCACCGCAAGCCAAACGGATGGCAAACGGCGTTCGAATTTCGCAGCTATATGCAGCAATGCGCACTTGGGTCAGTTGGGCACGGGAAAAAGGGTGATGCTTACGCCCGGATCGTTCGAACTGGGGGCCGCGTTGTTGGTCTTATTCCCTTGCACCCGGATCGGGTGGAGGTCGAACAGGCTGGCAACCTGGAACTGCGTTACAAGTTGACCCCAAAGGGCGGGGAACCGTTTTATCTGGCGCAGACGGATGTGTTTCACCTTCGCTGTGGTCTTACCGAGGATGGAATATCCGGCCTTTCGATGGTCTATCAGGCTGCGGGCGCAATTGAGTTGGCAATGCAGGCCGAATTGGCGTCTCGAAAGCTATTCCAGCACGGCATGATTGCGGGCGCCACATTGCAGCACCCGGATCGACTGACACCGGAGGCTTTCGACCGCCTCATGGCTTCGATGGATGCCCGTAGCGGTGCTGAGAACGCACATAAGACGCTTATTCTTGAAGAAGGCATGAAACTCGCTGATAGCCCGGCGACTGGCGAGCAATCGCAGACAGTAGAGCAGCGGAAGCACCAGATTGAAGAAATCGCCCGGCCTTTTGGCGTGCCGCGTCCGCTTTTGAATGTGGATGACACGTCTTGGGGATCGGGCATCGATGCACTGGGTCAAATTTTTGTCCGTTATGGCCTGAATCCTTGGTTCGAAGCTTGGCAGCAAGCGGCTGAACGCGATCTGCTTTCCGATGCGGAGGCGGATGAA
>CAWUIW010000132.1:0-9385 GCA_963922515.1 uncultured Rhodobacterales bacterium
TTGCTCAACCCCATCCTCGTTATAGGCAAAATCGTACAGGTCAACGTCTTCTTCTTCGGTTGCCCCATCCCACGCATAAACAGCCGAAGAAGTTTCTTGCAGGGATACCGGAATGCGGTAGGCGATCCCCTCATCGTCACCGACCGGCGACGCTGCGGGAGCCATCATTTCAACCTCAAAGGTTCCGTCTAGTTTGGTGTATCCTAGGCCCATCGTCACCCAAGAGCCGCCCTGTGCCTTCATGGCTTCAGGCCACGCGACCCCCTCAAGCTTGCGCATCATTGTTGTTTTCAGTCCGCGGATTTTGCGAACCCGCATGGCCTGTGTTGCCGATCCACACATGGACAAATCCAGAGACAACACCCGCGGCAGTCCGCTGCCAACAACGCCGGGGATTGGCCAGGGCCGCAGGCTTGCAGGCTCCCCGTCCCGCGCCAATGGCGCATAGGTCACGTGAACCTCGTCAAACTGCGTTTCCGGCGCTGCAATTGTCGAGACCGTGGGCAACCCAATCATGTCGTCTATCGTTACCGCAACGTTCTTTGCCACGCCGGGCACGATGCCCAGTTTACCGCCCGAGCGAACAAGGCTGGAGGCGCCAACCTGCATGATTGGATCCATAAGCTGCTCAAGCTCTTGACCATCGAAAAGCGTTGTGCCGTCACACTGGTAGCGCGGCTCACTGCCCCCGGATTTCAAGGCAATACTGTCATCGGCAACATCTGCCGCCGCGATAAACTGAGCAAGGTCAATCGCGCTTTCCGAATAAGGCCGGAACGGATTACGCATGGCCAAATCCAGCGCTTGCAGTGATTGGTTCCGCGAAAACGTATGCGTGCTTGCATCTGACGCGCTCTGCGCTGGATCGCGCGGATCCCAGACCTTCGACCAGTCGCCAAGGACCGCACAGCCGACATTCGGATAAGTTGGCCACCGATCCTGAAATGTTCCGTCACTGCCCCGTGTCAGTTTCAACCAAATGACGGTACAGCCCTGCCCTGCATCGGTGGATTTGTACCCCAATGCCGCAAGCACATCGTCGTTTTCGTCGTATCCAGCTTCATTTACAAAAACATCCGGTGCGGTTGTTTGATCGCCGCGACCAATCCAATACGTGACATGCCCGTCAAACAGCCCATTTGTTGCCGATGCGCCCGGTCCGGTCAGGTCGTAAGGGTCGCCCGTCGCCTGGACCACGCGGTTATCTAGGTAAACTTCGAAATTGCCTTCGCTTTCGCGGCTGTTGAGAAGGAACTGAATGTAATAGTGACCACCGGTCGAAAGCCCGGGCATCGGGGTGCCGGTGGCAAAGCACCGGCCTCGCACATGCCTTTTGCTGGGCAATTCCTTTTGCTGGGCGATCCGTGACCGGATATCCTGTTGTGCGGCAACGGCTGTTGGCTTTAGCAGGGCGGCAATGCCAGCATTCACTAGGACCGAGCCGACCAAAGAAATCAACCCTCCGCCGATAACGCCGTATGTCGCTGTAATGGCCGCGCCAACGGAAACACCGCTCCCAATTAGCGCGAAGAGTATCGGCAGGCCCATGGTATCCCCCAGCAACGAATATGATCGGGAAGGAAGCTCACAGCTTCGCCTCGTTTGACCGCCCAAACACCGGGCTTGATGCAGATACCGCCACACCAACCCATTTCACCCGCCGCAATCATTCCGATCAGGCCGGGCGCGGGGTCGGCCTCAACCAGCCCCGCCTCTTTTGCGCGCGCGGCGCAGTAGGCATCCCGCCCCCCTGCCGCCCGGATCAAGGCCTTGGCCTCTGATAAAGTGGTGTAAGTGTGCGGACCCATAGGATCGACGCCGAACAAAGCTTCGAAAGCCTGTGCTGCTGTCCGCCAACAGTCGGCTTTGGCGCGCGAGAACGGGCCAGACATTGCATCGACAGCCGCCATCATCGCCTGATCTGGCGTCACCGACCGAACCGTCACCATTTCGGCTGTGCTGCCTTGTATGCAGATGCCCGAGCAGACCGTTCAAAGAACGTATCGTCCGGGTATGACGCCTGATGTTCCTCGTTCGAATGCGTGATTGCACCCTTTACCCGGCCATGCGTTCCAGCCTTTGCGCGCACAGACAAACCGGATGAGCCATCATTTGTGGGCGCAGGCAGCAAGTCGCCTGAGATTGTGCCGTTAAAGACATTGTGCGGCGTGCCGACCAGAACATTACCGCCGGGCTCAGTTGTTGCCCCTGCCCATATCGTAACAGCGCGACCCGTTGCGTCAGGGTCCATGCGGTCTAAAAGCTCGGCATATGGTCCGTAGAGAGACAGTGTAACCTCAGACGCACGCAAACCCGGTTCTTCGCTCGGCACCTCGATTTGACCGAGGCTCTGATTGTTCACGATCGTGCCGAGAAACGTCCCGCCATCAAAAGCGATAGTGCCCGCCCCCGTGTGCAACTCAATCACCTCATCGGGCCAGTCGATACGCACAAGGCCCACGGGGTAGAAAGCGGTCTTGCTGATTTCCGCCAGCAAGACCGGATCGATATCGCGCGCGAAGTCCATCAGGCCCAACCATTCGTCGTTTCAGACATGTACCGAATTGTTTTTTGCGTTGCCCCCTGCTGGATACCAGGCGTCGCACGTTCAATCGCTTTTTGGATCTGTGCGGCGGTTCCCTCAACAGCACCGCGTGCATCGATGTTGTAAGTAGTGTGGGTGGCGGATTGACCAGCGGGCACGGCCTTGGTGTGATCAATGACCGTCTCATTCGGGTGCAGGATTGCCGGAAACCCTCCTTTACCGTCCACACCACCACTACGTGCGCCCGATCCGGTAAACCCGCCGCCGTCAAAAGAAAGTAACCCGCCGAGAAAACTTGACTTAGGAAAGAGACCTGAAAATCCGTGCGACAACAAATTGGACAGATTGCGTTGCAGCAATTGCTTCGCCAAGCTTTCCAGAACGCCCTTTAGACCTTCGCCCTGCACAATTGCGCCAGACATACTTTCGGCGATGTCTTGCATACCCTGCTCATAGGTTTGCTGCGCTATACGCCCGCGCTCTAGGTTCTCCGTAAGCTTGGCAACGTCGCTCGCTGTCTGTTCGATCCGCGCGTTTACGGCGTCGTCAACATCAATACCCTTGCGTTTTGCCTCGTCTAAAAGACGCCACTTTGTTTCCAGCTCAGTGATTTCACTGGAGGACTTGCCCAATAGTTTAAGCTGCCGTTCGAGCTGTGTTATCTCGCGATGAAAATCAATGTCTTGAGGCTTTCCGGACGAACCACCCCCGCTCCGACGAGAGCGGGCGGCCTCTTCTGCCGCGATGCGTCCTTGCTCTTCCCAACTTAAGCTTTGATCTGGAATAAACTGGCCTTCACCGCCAAACGCGCCTAGTGGATCGTCGGACAGCGCTTTCAGCTTTAGCGCCTCCTGCAACGAAATATTCAGATTGTCAGCGAGTTTTGCCGCCGCGATCGCGGCCTCGTCTACGCCAGCAGCAATGTCAATACCCGCCAACTCCAAAGCTTCAATCGCACTTGCAGAAAGCCCGCCCTTAAGAAGTTCGGCGATTGCTTCCGCCTGAGCAATTTCTTCAACAGTTTGGGTAAGCAGTTCGCCAAGGGCTCGCTCCGCATCTGCTGTTTCCCGGGTTGTGTTTAAAAGCGTTTCTCGCTCTTGCCGCATTACCCGGAACTCATCAAGCTGATCGCGGGTCGCTTGCAGTTCTTCTTTGCGGTCGGATAGAGCCTGACGCAGGCTGCCTCGCCCACGAAGCCTTTTGGACTCCGCATCATCCAGGGCCTTCTCAGCATCTGCCACTTCTTTCAGGTTGATCTCTAGCTGGTCAAGTAGCGCGAGCTCGTTCTCATCTACGCCAAGCCTCAGCTCACGAAGCTCCATCTGCAACTCAGCAGACGTTTTTCGATATTGATCGAGTCGCTTATCAAGATTTCCAATTGCATCCGCCGCATCCTCCGCGGCGTTTGCGCTGTTCAAAAACGCCCCAACAAGAGGTGTAGTGACGGCCAATGCAGCACCGGCAATCGCACCATATGCCCCAAACGCGCCTAAAAGCTGTGACCCTTGCTGCGAGAACGCAATCAAAGCGCTCGTTCCGCCCTGCACCTGCACGGCAAAGTCACCAACTTGATAGCCAGCCTGTTGTAGAATAGCGCGGTTGGCTTGTAACTTACCGGTAAGCCCGCCCCCGACATTGGCGAATTGGTTAGACGCCCGTGTTGCCCGTTGGAATTCTTCTTCAAGGTTTCTCAAATTTGCTTGGTATCGACCTTGATCAATGATTCCGGATTCTAATGCGCGCTCAAGATTCTTGAGATCGCGATTGTATTTCTGTGTGGCGCGGCCAAGCGGATCGAACCGACGCTCCAAGGCCTCGACTTGCCGCTCCATGCGTTTCGCTTTTTTCTCGGCTTGGTCAGCCTCGAACTGCATCAAGACCAATAAGCGCTCTGTCTCTGTCGTCATTGATCAGGATACCGTTTCTTTAGTTCTGCCAATTGGTCTGATGTCGGGGGCGGCAAGTCACCGTGAGCCTCGTTGTAGCCGCGCACAAACAAGTCCCAGTCTTGAGGGGTCATTTCCCGAAACTCCGCAGGCTTTATGCCTGCGCCTATTGCGTTTCGGATTTTTCGCTTTGCGTCGAATTGGCTATCGGCTCGTTTGGGTCGGCCAATCCATCCTCTACGTTTTTTTTTAAAGCGCTTGGGTCTACAAAAGCAGTCATGACGAGATCACGCGCAACTGCTCGCAGCGCGATGTTGTGATGGGGCTCAAGTTCGCTAACCATTTTATCAGCGGCGGCATCCCTCATCCCGCCGCCAATTAACCCCAATGCAACAATATCCCTGACGTGTCGTGCCTGCGAGTTGCCAGATATGAGGGCATCCAGAACTGCAAAAATCCCAACGTCATGCTGTTCTTCAAAACGTTCGATCTCGCCGTTCCGAAGGATCAATGGGAAAGTTCGTGTCCCGATCTGGGCGGAAATTCCGCCCAAGGGTGCTTTTGCGGCAACGCTCATTAATCGGCAGTCCATGCAATAGCGCCAGAAGAAGACAGCGCTACCGCGTAAGTGACACCGCTCTCATTTTCGCCGGTAAACTCCAAGCTATCGACATGAAAGCCGCCTTGAAAAGTGCCAAAATCCGGAATGATGACCTGAAAATTCGCAATCGCGGAAGCCGTGTCGGTTACTCCTGTACCGAAAGCCAAAGCGCGCAAAGCTTCTTCTGCGGCGCTGTCTTCGAACAGCCCATTTCCGGAAACGGACATGCTGCGCGTTCCGGTCAGAACCTCTTGCCACAACTGGCCGTCAGGCGTGGTGCAATCGTGGGTCGTGACGTCAATTGTTGCGTTGTTGTGAGTGATGCTTTTGGTCGTCAAACCGCAAAGGGTGCTAAAGACTTCCGGATCTGCGCCGTCACCAATCTTGATGAGAAGCGCGCGGCCTTGCTGTTTTGCCATGATTAGGCTCCATCTTAGGGGGAGGACCGCTTCACAGCGGGCCGGTCACGGCTTGCCCAAGGCCGGGATATGGGCTCAACCGTCAAGCAGCGTGCGAAACGCCACTATTCCGGTGTAATCTCGACCATTGGACTCACGATCTACCGTTGTCGTTATCCAATGGATCAGTACGGTATCGTAATTCGCGATCGTTAGTGTTTGCTCGTCGATGGCAGCAACAACTGCCTCACAGATGCGCGTGCATTCCACGCGTCCGGCCACCGGTCGCGAATATACCTCTATACCAAAAGTAACTTCTGCAGCCGACTTGCCATCGGTTCGGAGCGGGCGCGGCGCGATAGCCCCAATTCGTACATAAGGGTATTCCACACCTTGCGGCGGCTCATCGTAAACTCGCCCCGCTATCTCCGCGGACAGCGTTGGATCGGCCCGAAGCGCAATTACCAAAGCTTCCTGCAAAGGAAGCGCATAACCGTCAGACACTTTTCAATACCTTTTTCAATGCCCGCCTGTTACGCGCACGGCGACGGCTCTGGGTCGCCTTGAAGGATGGGTTAACAAACGGCCTTGCAGGCCCGCTGCCGCGGTTTGCGCCTGTTTTCGTGGTCCTTTGCTCCGTGCCGCCCTCAAGTATCTTGGCGATGGGGCCAAAGTCGATCAACGTTCCGCCCTCGGCGGCTGGCGTTGTTTTGATCAGTCCCCGTGATCGCCCGCTTCGCGATGAAATCAAGACTTTGGCCAGATCCGCCACGTCTTTCGCGTTTTGCTCGTTGACCTTATCAAATTCTATCCGCGCTGCTGGCCCAAGCTTTTGCAGCTTGTTGCGTAGTTCCTTGAAGCCCTTCTTTCGAAGGGTCATACTGCAACTCCGGCCTCAACCAGCAATTCAAGCATTTTGCCCTTTTGATCAGGCTGAGCGATCGAGCGGATATTCCAAGTACGACCACGTGCAATCAGGCGGTCAGCCTCGGTTAGACCGGAAGTAGCCAAACATTTCCTAATCCTGACCGTTGCAAACCTCGGCGCATTGATGGAGCCAGCCTCTAGCGTTTCCTTGCCTGTTCGCTCTCGTATGTCCGCCCAATACTTAGAGCCCTCATCCGGGAATTGAACCCAACCGTCTGATTGGTTGCCATACTCGTCTGACGAGCTGTTTAAACGCTCAAAATATACACGCTCTCGCAGTTTCCCTGCCGACATAATCCGTCACCAACCTTTCAGGGCCTGACCCAGCGATACTTCGCAATAATCTCGGCATATCCAAACGGCACGGGCACCGCGCGAATGTCTGTTATCGCTTCCCGGTGTTCATACCAGCTCGCAACAAGCATCAAGATTGCCTGCTTAAGATCGTCCGGCACCTCGGTCCAACCAGCCACGATAGTTGCTGTAATCGGATATGGATGGTCATCACCAAGAGACGGACGCGTTATGCTTGGTTTCATCCAAACTTCGCCGCCCAATGGGCCAGGCAAAAGATTGTAATTGTCCGCCGAAAACACCCGTTCAATTTCGTCCGTGTCGCGATAGGTCAGCGCAACGCTTTGCACGTTTGGAAACGGCAGAACCATGCGATAATCCCAGCACTTGAACGGAACGGCCCATGTCTGAGTGACCATGCACCGCCCAAGGATCCCATTGTACCCGTCTAAATGCGCCGTAGCCGCCGAAATGTACCCTTGTAATAGGGTGTCCTCGATCGTTTGATCCGGGGGCAGACGACAGTGATCCTTCACGTCTTCAAGTGAAACCGGCAAGGATGCTGGCGCTGTAACGAGCGTCGGGGTCATTTTCAGCCTTTCTTGAGGCCATAGACAGCAGGATCAAGGCCACGCCCTATGCACTCGTCATAAGTCATGCCCTTGGGTGCAGAGGGGGCGGCTTTCACCGCACCCCCTTTTTTTGTTGGCCTCGCCATTACGATGCTGCCATTTGCAGAACGCGCAGGCCCTGCGGGTCAACAACAGCACCGCCAACGCGCTTGGTCGTGTAGAAATGCACGAAAGGCTTGTTGGTGTAAGGATCACGCAGAATGCGAACGCCGGTGCGATCAACAACCAGATAACCGCGCGCGAAGTTACCAAAGGCAATCGCCATTGCGTCTGCCGCCATGTCTGGCATGTCCGGCAGTTCAGTGACCGGATAAGCCAAGAGCTGCGAAGGCTGGCCCGCTTGCGTCGAAGGCTGCCACAACTGACGGCCTTCACCGTCCCGCAGCTTACGGATTTTGCCCATGGTCGTGCGGTTCATGACAAAGCGCGCGCCGTTGGTGTAGGAAGATGGAATCCCGTACACAAGGTCAAGCAGTTCGTCTTCTGTAACCGCGGTCGCCGACGCAGCTGCATCCACTTCAATCGCGCCCAGCGGGTTTGTCGCAGCGTTCGAGCCACCCGTCGCGTAGGTCAAAAAGCCGTTTGGCTTATTGGTGCCGTTGCCGCTGATAAAGGCGACGCCCTCTTGCTTGGCAAATTCGGTCTCAACCTCGCCTGCAAGCCATCCTTCCAGGTTGACCTCTGCATCATCCAAAAGCGTCTGTGTCCCCGCCGGATTTGCATAGATTTCACCGGTTCCGATGGTCATTTGACCGAAGGTTGCCGTTGCGGTTTCGGGACGTGCCGCAGTCTCACCAACCCAACCGGACGCGGTTCCGCGCAGGTTATAAAGCTTGGTGTAGGACGTACCGCTGATCATCTGTGTGCCCGCGATGGCCCGCATTGGTGACACTTCGATCAGTTTGTCTGTGATCGTCCGATCCCATTCAACCGGCGCCAAGTAACCGCCTTCTGCGTCGGCACCTTTTTGCAGATTTGCTTGAACATCGCCTTTGCGGAAATGCGCACGGAATGCATCCGTGTATTCAGCATCGCGCAATGGAGCATTTCCGCCCACCGTTGCAGCAGCAGTTTGCGCCAGGGCAAGCTTGTCAATTTGTGCCTGCATTTCGCCGACACTGGAATTGATGCGATCAAGCTTGTCAGTTGTAACTACGTCATCAAACTTTGACGCAATTTCCTTGTCTTTTTCAACAAGGGTAGCCTTGAAAGCCTCAAAGTCTTTGTTGACGCCTTCAATAAGGGCTTTGATGTCACCGGACGCGTCTGCGCGCACAGCAACAATCCCGCGCGCCTTGGCGGGTGCGTAATGCATAGTCATTTTTGTCTCCTATGACCGGATTGTGCTAGAAAGCTGCGCTATGGCAGCAACGACGCCAGCGTCTTGCGTGACGGTCAGGGCAGCGCTCGACTTGCCCCCTTTCAGCTCCCCAATGAGGCTACGGCGCTCACTGCGGGGCATCCCAGACCGATGAAGCGCGTTCTCAACGCGCCGCTCGGCCTTAATGTTTGTTTGTATCGCGGCTTGCATGACCTCATCTGTGTCAAGGAAAGCATCCGCAAGCCCGGCTTCAACAGCTTGTTCGCCATTGAACCACGTCTCTTGATCCATCCACTCAACCGCATTGACCTTTTCAGATCCACTGCGCTCTGCGTAAAGCGTGGCCATCGCATCATCGAAAGGGGCCATTGTCTCTGCGGCGGCGGCCAAATCGTGGCGATTTCCTACCGCAATGACCCAAGCGTTATGAACCATCAAAAAACCGGCTTTACCGATCTGGATTTCATCGCCTGCCATCGCAATAACGGATGCGGCCGAAGCCGCCAAGCCGAGAACTTTAATCGTCACCTTGCCTTTGTGCTGACGCAGCATGTTGTAAATCGCCACACCCTCAAAGAAGTCACCGCCGGGTGAATTGAGGTTTACAACCACGTCTCCATCACCAATCGACCGCAACGCCGCAGCGATGCGCTTAGACGTAACGCCATCACCCCAAAAATCTTGCCCTATCACATCCAAAATCGAAATGCTGTTGTCGGTCGCAGCGTTCGGTTCCAACGCCTGAAACTTGTCAAGCGCTTCATCATCAACCGAAAAGGCG
>CAWUIW010000133.1:0-9374 GCA_963922515.1 uncultured Rhodobacterales bacterium
GCGAGTTTGATCGAGGCGTCAATGGATCTGGGCGCCACCTATTGGCAGACGCTGCGCTTTGTGATCATGCCCAACATCGCCACGGCGCTGCTGGCAGGGGGAATGCTGGCTTTTGCCCTCAGCTTTGACGAAGTCATCGTGACCACTTTCACCGCTGGTCAGCAACAAACGCTGCCCATCTGGATGCTTGAAGAACTGGTGCGTCCGCGGCAACGCCCCGTGACCAATGTGGTGGCCATGGTGGTGGTGGTGGTGACGTTCCTGCCAATCCTCGCTGCCTACTACCTCACGCGCGGCACCGAAACCGTGGCCGGACAAGGCAAATAGACCTCCGGCCGACCACCGAACACGAACAGAAAGGGAGAGATAACATGGAAACCCAGATGCTGATTGGCAATGCATTTGAAGCCGGGACCGAGACCGAGGAAACCGTGCTGAACCCGCGCACGGGCGAAACCATTCTCAAGATGCCCGAGGCCAACCCCGATCAGATCGACCGCGCCGTAGCCGCCGCCCGTGCCGCCTTCCCGGGCTGGGCCAGAACCACGCCGGGCGAACGCGCAACCCTGATGCTCAAGATCGCCGACGCGGTGGAGGCCGATCTAAACTCGCTGGCCATGCTGGAAGCGCTCAATTGTGGAAAGCCGATCAACGAAGTGAAAAACGAAGAAATCCCGGCTGTCGCCGATTGTTTTCGGTTCTTCGCAGGCGCCGTTCGCAACATGCATGGTCCCATCGCGGGCGCCTATATGGAAGGGCACACCAGCATGGTGCGGCGCGACCCGATCGGCGTGGTGGCCTCGATCGCGCCTTGGAACTATCCGATGATGATGATGGCATGGAAACTGGCCCCGGCGCTGGCCGGCGGGAATACGGTCGTCATGAAACCCTCGGAACAGACTCCGCTCACCGCGCTTGCTTTTGCCAAGAAACTCGCGAACATCCTGCCAGAAGGTGTTGTGAACGTGATCACCGGGCAGGGCGCCAGCGTCGGGAGTGCCTTGGTCAACCATCCTGGCATCGACATGATCTCGATCACTGGCGACGTTGCGACCGGGAAGAAAGTGCTCCAGGCGGCCTCCAAGGGCGTCAAGCGCACCCACCTAGAGCTTGGCGGAAAAGCACCCGTGCTGGTTTATGGCGATGCCGATTTGAACCGGACGATAGAGGGTTTGAAAGCTTTCGGTTACTACAATTCCGGCCAGGATTGCACCGCCGCATGCCGTGTATATGCCCATGACAGTATCTACGAGACCTTCGTGGCGGACCTGTCCGCTGCGGCCTCAAGCATCGTCTACAACAATGCCGATGACACCTTGAACGAAATCCCGCCACTGATTTCCCCGCGGCAAAGGGATCGGGTTGCGAGTTTCGTCGAACGCGCCTCAGAGCAGTCTCATATCGACGTCGTGACCGGCGGAGCAACCGTTGATGGCGGCGGGTTCTATTACCGCCCCACAGTCATCGCCGGGGCCTTGCAACAAGACGAAATTGTCCAGCGCGAAGTTTTTGGGCCCGTGGTGTCGGTCACACGCTTCACTGATGACGACCCGGTGATCGATTGGGCTAATGACAGCCCCTATGGGCTGGCGTCGTCTGTTTGGACCGGAGACATCGGAAAAGCCATGGAGGCATCGGCCGCGCTGCAATATGGGTGCACTTGGGTGAACACGCATTTCATGCTGGTCAATGAAATGCCCCATGGCGGGCTGAAGCAATCAGGCTATGGCAAGGACATGTCAATGTATGCGCTCGAAGACTACACTGCCGTCAGGCACATTATGATTGCGCATTGACCAAAGACGAACCGAAGAGGAACGACATCACTCGTGTGTTTTCGGCTTTCGATGCCGTGCAAAGTCATATGCAAACGCGAGTTTCGCAGAGTCTGCAGACAGCTGCAGGTTGTGTTGCGGGGCTTGGTATCTGAAGGCTGTGCCAGAGCACTGACGACCGCAGACTCTGAGGGTCGCCTGATAAGGCGGCCCTCGTGGTCCGATTTCGGCGTATGGATCTGCGCCGACTGCGCGTTCGGCTCATGGCCAAGGTCTCAGACGGTGTTGTCGATCTGCTCCGTCTTCACAGCAGCCCCGCCGACCTATGATTTTTGGACCAACCAGAGCATGCATTGTGCGGCGCATTCAACGGGATCAATCACGACAGTCGAAAGTTCCGTTCTGACCGTATCGACAACTTCGACCATACCGGCGCAGCCAAGGATCACCGCCGCAACGTCGTCGTCTCGTTCAGCGCAGAGCGCTTCTTTTGCAATGACATGGCGGGCGTAGTCCGTGTTGGCTTCAAGTTCCAAAACAGGGATTTCAGAGGCACGGACGCTACTCATCAAGTGTATCAACCCCTGCCGTTCTATGTTTTTCCGGATGACAGGAGCTGAAACTGAGAGCGTAGTGACGACGCTAAACCGCCAATTCCGCAGCGCGGCATAGTGATAGGATGCCTGACCAATGCCAATGACCGGACACGCGGCAATCTGGGTTGCTTCTTCGAGGGCGGTATCATCAAAACAACCGATAATGATACCCTCAGCGCCGCGCGCAGAGGCACTTTCGACAAGCGTTAGCAAAGGCGCGCGCGCGGCTTCTCCATCCTCAGCACCCTGAATTGCGGCGGGTCCATCGTGCGAGGTCCAACCTTCGAATTCCAGATGAGGTGAAGACCGCAAGGCTTGTGAAAGCATCGCTTGGGTCATCGAGGCGGTGCTGTTGGGGTTGATGATGATAACTGCCATCACACCATCCCTTTGCCGGCGTCAGAGCCCTGCCGTGACCGATGGCGGTTCACCAGCCATACAACGAGCAGGAAAACACCGATCACAACCAGCGAGAACACGGTTGTTAAAGTGCCTAACGCGAAAAGCACCGGGGTCGTCACGTTTGTTGTCATGCCGAAGATTTCTAGCGGGAGCGTGTTGTAGCTACCGGATGTCAGCAGTGTCCGGGCGAACTCGTCATAGCTCAAGGTGAAACCAAAAAGAGCCACACCGATCAGGGAAGGTGCGATGATGGGCAGCACAACGTGGCGGATGACTTGCCATGGGCTTGCGCCCAAATCGCGTGCTGCTTCTTCGTATGACGGGTCAAACCGATTGAATACGGCGAACATGATCAAAAGCCCGAACGGGAGCGTCCATGTCAGCTGGGCGCCGAAGCCAGAGCTGGACCAGTGTACCGGCAGGCCCGATTGTGACCAGATAAGCCCAACACCGAGGGAAATCAGGATCGACGGGATGACCAGAGACGTGATGATCAAGTAGAAGAGCACGGATGAACCCGCAAAGCGTTTCCGAAATGCCAAGCCGCCCATGACCGACACGACCACGGTCGTGACCATCACCATCAAGCCCAGCACAAAAGACCGTCGGAACGAGCCCCAGATATCCCCAACGGCTTGCTGCTCAAAGAGATTGCGGAACCAGTGCAACGACACGCCCCGCATGGGAAAGGTCAAACCACCGCCGGGGCCTTGGAACGACAGAATTCCGATGGTCAGCGTGGGTCCGTACAGAAAGATCAAAAACAGCACAAAGAAAGCGCTGAGGACATAAAACGACTTGGGACGCGGTTCCATGGTCACAGCTCCTTTCGAATGTCGACGAACCGCAAAAGCGTTCCGATCAACAACAGGACGGTCACCAACAAGATCACAGCGGTCGCCGATGCGGACGGGTATTGCAGCAAAGCAATATCGTTTTGGATCAGCCGGCCCATGTTGGCAGATTGGCTGCCCGACATGAACCGCACGGTGATGAAGTCGCCCATGACCAGCGCCAGTACGAAAATCGTTCCAATCATGATGCCCGGTTTGGTGAGCGGGACAATCACATGCCAAAGCGTCTGCCACCCCGTTGCACCAGCATCTGCCGCGGCCTCGATCAGCGATTTATCGATCCGCATCATCGTGTTGAAAATCGGGACCACCATGAAGAGCGTGTAAAGATGAACAAAGGCAAGGATCACACTGAAATCACTAAAAAGAAGCCATTCCAGCGGCTCGTCGATAACACCCATGGAGATCAAGGTTGAATTGGCCAGTCCGTTTCGCCCGAGAAACGGAATCCACGAGATCATGCGGATGATGTTCGATGTTAAAAACGGGATCGTGCACAGTAGAAACAACGCGATTTGCCAGGTCAGCGTGCGAATATGGAAGGCCAGATAGTAAGCGACCGTAAACCCGATCAAGAGCGTGCAGAGCCAAGTAATGGCGGCATATTTGAACGTGTTGAAAAAAACGCGGTAGGTCACATCCGAGGTCAAAAGAAACGCGTAATTGTCGAATTGAAACGCCGGATAAATCGACCATTCAGTGGCGCCCCAGAAACTGACGACGATGATCATCACGATCGGGGCGACAAGGAAGACCAGCAGTACAAGGGACAAAGGGCTCGCCAAGAGCCACCCTACGACCGAGTTGTTTTTCAAAACCGCCCCTGTTGTTTTGCTTGATCTTGTGGTGTCGGAGGGCCGGAGCCCTCCAACGCACAGCTCTTAGGCCGCAATGAACTCGTTCCATTTGCGAACCATGTACTGGTTCTCGTCCATGACAGCGTTCCAGCAGGCCACCGCGCCCATGCGGTCATAAAACGACCCGCCGTCGCGCATGGCTCCAGCTTTTTCCATGACTTGGCCAAACGGATTGGTGATGTCGCCCTGCGCAGGCTTGCCTTCGAACCAGAAGCCCCATTCGTCTTCGGACATAAAGTTCTTGGAGGTTTCCGGAACGGCAGAATAGTAACCTTGGCGCATGAGGAAGCCGCCGACCCAACCGGACAGGTACCAGTTGATGTACTCATAGGCCGCATCCAGTTCCATGCCCGACAGAGACGCCGACAGCCCGATGCCGCCACCCCAAGAGCGATAGCCCTCTTCCAGTGGCTGGTAGACGCATGGAATGCCTTGCGAGCGCACGGCGGTGATGGCTGGCGACCACATGGATTGGATCACCACCTCGCCGGAGGCCATCAAGTTCACGCTCTCGTCGAAGGATTTCCAGAAAGCACGGAACTGACCGTTTTTCTTGGCCTCAGTAAAGATACCAAGGGTCAGATCGATTTCTTCCTTGGTCATGTTGCCCTTGTCAGGGTAGGTGTATTCGCCCATGGATTCCACGACCATCGCCATGTCCATGATCCCGATCGACGAAATGTCGAGGATCGACGCCTTGCCCTTGAATTCGGGGTTGAGCAGTTCGGACCAATTGCTGATCGGACGGCCGATCAGGTCCGGGCGGATGCCCAGCGTGTCGGCGTTGTAGATCGTCGGAATCAGCGTCATGTAGCCGGATTCTTCGTCGACGAAGTCCTTGCCGTTGACGCCGGAGGTGAACCCGACCGTGTGCGGCGCGGTGCCTTGGGCGATGACGCTCTCGGGCGTTAGTTTGCCATTCCGGAAGATGCCCACGATCTTGTCGTAGTTTGCGATCTTGGACGTCTCCATCGCCTGCAGGTTGCCTGTTGGCCAAACCTTTTTGCAGATCCAGTATTCGATATCTGCGATATCGAAGCTGTCGGGCTGGGTGGCCGCGCGTTGGGTCACGCTGTCGGAATCCAGCGCTGTCATTTCCAAGGTGAAGCCAAGGTCTTCCTTGACCTTTTCCGCGACCTCGTTGAGGTTGGAGACCCCGGTGCCAAATTGGCGCAAGGTGATGTTTTTCGTCTCTTGTCCCCATACCATTGGAGCCGGAAGCGCGGCGGCCGCCACCGCCGCGCCACCCGCTTTCAGCATGGACCGACGCGAGTACCGTATTTTCGAGATTGTCGTCATGGTTCGTCCTCTCTGTTGAACATGTTGTTATCCGGCCAGTGCGTGCGCCGCCTCGGCCTCCCAGTCGAGGCCGATTGCCTCTCCCAGCTCCTTCGGACTGCCGAAGAAATCCTTATCAGACAGCAGCGCCGTCACCTCTTGCTCGCCGGGTATTGCGGCGGTCAGGGCAACATGCGTGCCTTGGTATTCGATATTGGTGATTGTTCCCGGCAGCTTTGCCGCCTTGTCATCGGTGATTTTCAGAGCATCAGAGCGGACGGCGACCATCCCCTCTGGCATTGCCACAACGTTGTGAGACCCCAAGAACCGCGCGACAAACGCCGTCTTGGGCGCGTCAAAAACTGAACGCGTTTTGCCCGCCTGCTCAATCCTTGCGTCATTCATGACCACGATTTCGTCCGCAAGTGCCAAGGCTTCGTCTTGCCCGTGGGTGACATGGACAAACGTGATGCCCAGTTCGCGTTGGAGTTTTTTCAACTCTGAACGCATGCGGATGCGCAAAAACGGGTCGAGCGCCGAAAGTGGTTCGTCCAGCAACAGAACATCCGGTTTAGTGATCAGTGCGCGCGCAAGCGCTGCGCGTTGCTGTTGTCCGCCAGACAATTGCGCAGGAAGCCGGTCTGCGAGGGCTGCCATGTCCACCAGCTCCAGCATCTCAGTCGCCCGTGCATGGCGCGACGCCATGTCGAGGCCTTGCATCCTGAGGCTGAACGCGACATTGTCTCGGACCGTCAGATGCGGAAACAAGGCATAATTCTGAAACATCATCGCTGTGCCACGTTTGGCAGGGGGCAGATCGGAAATGTCCCGACCACCCAGCGTGATTGATCCATCCGACACGTTTTCGTGTCCCGCGATCATGCGCAAGGTGGAGGATTTTCCGCACCCGGATGGTCCCAGTAAACATGCATATGTGCCGGCGCTGAAGTGATAACTGATCGCATCAACGGCGATCGTTGATCCATAACGTTTTGTCAGGCTGATCAGTTCAAGGTCCAGTTTCTGACGCATAGCATCCCCGCATTCGTGTTTTGACGCTGCGCCATTCACCGCGGCAGCACCAAGATCATTCGAATTTTCGAACGCACTCTGTGATACGCAATGCCCAAACTTTGTGGGTTTGGGTGTTGGTTGTATAAAAGTTAGGCAGATATTGTATACGATTTAGCGCAGTATCGTGCGCAGCGTTGCGTGCAAACGTTCCTGAGGGCAGGTTCGGCGCAGGAGGTGCCCAGTGTCGGTCATTGAGAAATCAAAACCTGTGACAGCGGATGAAATCGCTGTTCAATTGACAGAGGCTATTCACGAGCACCGGTTGCAACCGGGCGCAAAGCTTCGTGAAGACGAGGTTTGCGATATCTTTCAGGTGAGCAGAACACTTGTTCGCCAAGCGCTGCATTCGCTGGAACACAAGGGTTTGGTTACGATCCTGCGTAACAAAGGCGCTTTTGTTGCCAAGCCCTCGCTGAAAGAAGCACGCGAAGTATTCGAGGCACGCTCCCTAATCGAGCCCGCCATGGCCCGGGCCGCAGCCATGCGGGCAACACCCCGAGACATTGCTCATCTCGAAGCCCATATGCAAGCCGAGAAGGACGCCCTTGAAAAAGAAGAGGTTGGAGCCGCGCTAAAGCTGTCCGGCGACTTTCATGTTCAAATTGCCCGGATTGCCGATCACCACTTGATCGAAACCTTTCTGAAGCAATTGGTGGCACGTTCGGCGCTGGTCATTGCGTTGTATTGGCGCCGCCGCAACGCATTGTGCGACAGTTCCTCGCACAGAGGACTGGTCAATGCGCTTCGTGACGGTGATGCAGATGGCGCAGAAGAAATCATGAAGGGGCATCTTCTGGACCTGTTGATGCAATTGGATCTGCGGGATAGCCCAACAGGACCGTTTTCATTGAGGGATGCGCTAAAGAAATGAAGAACGAGCCTTTAACCTCTATGCGCCGTTCTTCTGGATGCCGCAGGTGCTGCCGCCGATGAAGGACCGCGGCGTGAGCGCTCTCGATGCATTCGCGGCTGGGGCAGTCGATGACAGCCCGGCGCCAAAAATTGGACGATGTTGGCAGATCGGGGCGGATCAAAAGGCTGCGCGTTCAAGGCTTGCGCCGTTTTGGCCACCTCTCGGTGTCTAGGGTGCCGGAACGGCAGCCGAGAGCGTCCGGTTCAGTCGCGTCCGATGCACCGGGCGCGTGTCAGTCTGTCTGTGCGCCCAGATTGAGAAACTCGATGACCATGGCCGCTGTCCATGTGAACGAAGTGCCACCACACGGCGCCCCTGTCTTGGGATCGTAGTACTCTGCAAATCCGCTGTGCAGGATCAGCGACAGGCTGTTTTCAATGATCCTTGTGGCCATCTGGGACTGTCCGCTGCGGTTGAGACCGTCCGCGATCAGATAGTTCACGATCAACCAGCACGGCCCGCGCCAGTAGCGCAATCCATCATATCGGGGATCACCGGGATCATGGCTTGGGATCAGGTAGGCGGTTTGCTCGCCCAGTTTTGCGATGCGCTCCGCGATCGCCGCGGCCCGATCTTCGGGAATGGGGGCAAACGCAGCGATCAAACCGCCGACGGATGCGCTTTCGACCAAGGCACCGGTACCGCGATCCAGACACAGATACTGCCCATGAGTTTCGGACCAAAGTGCATCCAAAGCAGCGCAGCCCGCCTCGGCCCGCGCCCGCGCGCTTTGCGCAATTTCAGGTGCGCCCAACGCGTCAGCCAATTCCGCCAGCTCGAAACAGGAGCGGAACAAGATCGCGTTGAACCCGGGATCCACGATCCGGAATGGCGACGCATCATGGAGTTTTTCGTTGTCCCAGTTCAGGCTGCGAAAGAGCTGTACAAGCCAGATGTAGCGCTCGTATTGCGCCTGTGTCGGACGATGATCGGGGTTGGCGTGTTGCGTATCGCGCCGTGTGAACGGCAAAACGCCCTCGGTCGGCACCCGGGCAAACGCGGCATCCCAGTCAATCGAATTGTCGCGGCCGGTTTCCCACGGGTGGATCACGGCGACCAGACCCGTGCCTTGCGGATCCCGGCAACGAAAGAACCATTCGTGCCAGGCATGGATCTTGGGCAGCAACGCCTTGGCCCGCGTACTGGCCAGCGCACGGTCCGTGGCCCGTTCAAACAGCCGACGTACGGCAAAGCCCGCAACGGGTGGCTGCGTGATCCCCGATGTGGGCACCTTCTGGCCCGTTGCCCATACCTCGGGGCCCGGGAAATACCCATCGTCTTCCTGATGGAAGACGATATGTGGCACCATGCCGTCCGACCATTGATTGTCGAACAGCGTATCGATCTCGGTCCAGGCGCGTTCTTCGTTGTAATGCGCAATGCCAATGGCGGTCAGGCAGGAATCCCAGTTCCACTGGAACGGATACAGCCCATGGGTCGGCACGGTGTAAGTGCCAAGGTCATTGGCACCGATGATTTCCTTTGCGCGTTCAAAAAGCGGCTCAGCCATGGCGGGTCCTTTCAGGCAACGGCCTTGGTGGTTTGCGGATCGAACCAACGAATGCGCTCGGGCATCGGGGCAAGGGTCAGCACTTCGCCCGGATTCACGACTGTGTCACTGTCAA
>CAWUIW010000134.1:0-9368 GCA_963922515.1 uncultured Rhodobacterales bacterium
GGGGCTGGCCCCCGGGTTGACGGCGCTGGAACGCGGGGCAACGCTGGCCTTGGCCAACAAGGAATCCCTTGTTTGCGCTGGCGCCTTGATGGTTGAAACGGCGCGCCGCGCCGGTGCCCGGTTGTTGCCTGTCGACAGCGAACACTCGGCCGTCTTTCAGGCCTTGGTCGGCGAGGACATCGATGCGGTGGAACGGATCGTGATCACAGCAAGTGGCGGGGCATTTCGTGACTGGCCGCTGGAACGGTTGCAGCACGCCACGCTCGCCGAGGCCTCCAGCCACCCGAACTGGGATATGGGGCAGCGCATTACAATCGACAGCGCGTCAATGTTCAACAAGGCATTGGAGCTAATTGAAACAAAAGAGTATTTTGGTGTTTCTGCAAGCCAGATCGAAACCGTTGTTCACCCCGAATCCCTTGTCCATGCCATGGTCGGATTCAAAGACGGCGCGCTGATGGCCCATGTCGGACCTCACGACATGCGGCATGCCATCGGCTATGCCCTGCATTGGCCCAAGCGGCAGGACCTGCCAGTGGAACGACTGGACCTGGCGGCGATCGGCCAATTGACCTTTCGCCAGCCGGACCCCGAACGGTACCCCGCTTTGGCGCTCGCCCGGCAGGTGATGGAAAGAGGAGGACTATCGGGATGCATATTCAATGCGGCAAAGGAGCGGGCGCTGGACGCTTTTATCGCCGGTCGCATCGGTTTTTTGGACATGGCTGCGGTGGTCGAACGTGTTTTGACCAGATTCGAAGCACAGTCCGGTCTTATTGACGTCAAAATGACACTTGATAACGTCACGTTAACTGACCATCTCGCCCGTCAATGGGCAGACGACGCCATGGCAGATCGAGCAACAGGATAATAAATTGGATATCGTTTCTTTGATCCCGCAGTTTGGCGGGCTCTTGTACACCGTTGCAGCATTCATTGTTGCGTTGTCTGTCATTGTCGCCGTGCACGAATACGGCCACTACATCGTCGGCCGGTGGTGCGGCATTCACGCCGAAGTTTTTTCGCTTGGATTTGGTCCGGTGCTGTTCAGCCGTGAGGATCAGCACGGCACCCGGTGGCAAGTTGCCGCGCTGCCGTTTGGCGGCTACGTGAAGTTTTTGGGTGATGCGGACGCGGCGTCAGGCAAAGATGCCGGGGCGATGGAATTGCTGGAAAGCGACCCGGATCTGCGACGCAAGACCATGCATGGCGCGCCGCTTTGGGCACGATCGGCCACCGTTGCAGCTGGGCCGATCTTCAATTTCGTAATGTCCATTTTGGTTTTCATGGCCATCTTCTTTTTTCGGGGCGAGGCCAGTGACCCGCTGACCGTGGGCGAAATGCGCCCGTTTCCGCCCGCAGGATACGAATTGCAGGCCGGCGACGAGATACTGGCGATCAACGGCACCGCATCTCCCGGAATCGGTGACCCGACCGCCTGGGATGGTTTCACCGAAGCTTTGCCGCATGATCAACTGCTCGACTATACGGTCCTGCGCAACGGGGATGAGATTGTGGTGCCCGGCCCGTATCTGTTCCCGCCTGTCATCAGCCAGGTATCGCCCCGCAGTGCCGCGATGGACATCGAGTTACAGGCCGATGACGTCATTCTATCGGTGGATGGTATGCCAATCTATGCTTTCGCCGAGTTGAAAGAGGCGGTGGAATCGTCGGATGGCCGCGTCTTGTTGCTGCAGGTTTGGCGCGATGGCGATACGCTGGATTTCGCTTTGGCGCCGCGCCGCACGGACGAGCCGCAGGCGGATGGCGGGTTTGTGACGCATTGGCGGATCGGCATCGTCGGCGGCATGGCCTTTGAGCCGGCCACGGAACGTCTGAACCCAATCACGTCCCTTGGAAACGCAGTGGCGCAGACATGGGCGATAGTCAAAGGCTCGATCTCGGGGCTTTGGCATATGATCACGGGCGCGATCAGCACGTGCAACATTTCGGGCCCGATCGGAATTGCGGAAACGTCCGGTGCGATGGCAAGCCAGGGCGCACAGAGTTTTGTCTGGTTCATCGCGGTGCTGTCGACGGCGGTGGGTCTGTTGAACCTGTTTCCCATTCCCGCGCTTGACGGGGGGCATCTGGTGTTTCACGCCTACGAGGCCGTGAATGGCAAACCGCCCAGCGACACGGTGATGCGTGTGCTTATGGCAATCGGGATCAGCCTGATCTTGGCCCTGATGGTCTTTGCACTGGGGAATGACCTGTTCTGCCCGTAAAGAAGCGGCATGCCCGACGATGACAGCTGTTCAGGGCGCGCAGACGCCCCAATTGTGCCACATTCATTGCTTAGTAAGGACCTGTGAAACAAAGGGTCTTGGGCTCATGCAAACATTGCAGCACACATATCGCGGTTTGACGCTGGTCTTCGATTTGAACATGGATCGTATCCTCCATGTCGTGACACTTGTGATCGCTTTGCTGGCAGGCGCCTATATCGGCAGCTTGATTGCGCTTTAGCCTCTATTCGGGCGTCTCTTCGAACACAGTGACATTTGCCTGCTTAGGGCTTTTGACATCCCCTCTTAATCCCGATACTCACGATTGTGGTGTCTGCTTGGAATTGGGATCGGAATATGGGTCCGGGGATCATTGCGGGATCAGAATGCGCCGCTGCCAGGCGCACGATCCGCGAACGTGGTTTAGGCTTCAGCCTGATTTTTGTATTTGTTTCAATGGTTTTTCTTGCCTTGCCGAGTATTGCGGCAGCGCAGGATTTCCGGTTCAACTCGATCCAGGTCGAGGGGAACCAAAGGATCGAAACAGCGACCATCATTGCGTATACCGGAATCGAACTGGGTCAGACCTTGTCCGCCGGAGAGCTGAATGACGCATTCCAACGCGTTGAAAACAGTAACGTTTTTGAAGAAGTAGAGTTCGATACCCGCGGCAACACTTTGGTGATCCGCGTTCAGGAATACCCGACCATCAACGTGATCAGCTTCGAAGGCAATCGGCGTGTGCGCGACGAAGTTCTGGAAAGCGTGATTGAAGCGTCACCGCGCCGCGTGTTCGATCCGGCCGTTGCCGAACGTGATGCCAACAACATCGCAGCCGCGTATGCGCAACAAGGTCGTATCGCATCGCGCGTGACGCCGCGGATCATCCGGCGCAGCGACAACCGCGTCGACCTGATTTATGAAATCAGCGAAGGCGACACTGTCGAAGTGGAACGCATCAGTTTCGTCGGCAACCGGGTCTATTCGACGCGGCGGTTGCGCGGCGTGCTTGACACCAAACAGGCGGGCATTCTGCGGGCGTTCATTCGTTCCGATACCCTGATCGAGGACCGCATCGAGTTCGACAAGCAGGTGCTGAATGATTTCTACCAGTCACGCGGCTATGTCGATTTTCGCGTCCTGTCGACCAATGTCGAACTGACCGAAGAACGAGACGGTTTCTTTGTCACGTTCAACATCGAAGAGGGTCAGCAATTCAGTTTTGGCAAGATCAACGTCACCAGCGAAATGCCGGAAGCGGATGCACTGCTGTTCCAAGAGGCCATCCGTTCAAAACCCGGCGACACGTACTCGCCCACCGCGATTGAAAACGCGATCACGCGGATGGAGAGGCTCGCGGTTCAAGAGGGCATCGATTTCATGCGGATCGAGCCGCGGGTGACCCGCAATGACCGTGATCTGACACTGGATGTCGAGTATGGCCTGACCCGCGGGCCGCGCATTTTTGTCGAACGCATCGACATCGAGGGGAACACGACCACGCTGGACCGCGTGATACGCCAGCAATTCCGCATCGTCGAAGGTGACCCGTTCAATCCCCGCGAGATTCGTCAAAGCGCCGAGCGCGTCCGCGCCCTTGGGTACTTTGCCAGCTCGAATGTCGAGGCACGCGAAGGATCTGCGCCCGATCAGGTGATCATTGATGTGGACGTCGAAGAACAACCCACCGGGTCTTTGAACATTGGCGGGTCGTTCTCGACCTCGGATGGTTTCGGTGTTGCAATCGGCCTTACAGAAGACAACTTCCTTGGCCGAGGCCAGAGGCTGTCGTTGAACTGGTCGACCGCCGAAGAAGCGCAAGCGTTCACAGTCGATTTCACCGAACCTTACCTGTTGGGGCGCCAGTTGTCGTTCAACTTGGGGCTTGGCTACGAAGAGACGGATTCCAGCTTCGCTGCTTATGATACAGAACGGATCTTTTTCCGGCCTCAGCTGACCTTCCCGATCAGCGACAACGGTCGCCTGTCGGTGCGCTACGGGTTTGACGACACAGAGATGATCGCGCGTGAGTCCTTGGAAAACGGCGCTGTGATTGGCAACGAAATCGCGCTTGGATCGATTACGACCAGCTCCGTCGGCCTGGGCTATACCTATGACACACGGCGCACCGGTCTGAACCCCAATGCTGGTATACAATTGTCGTTGGGCGCTGATTTTGCCGGTCTGGGTGGCGACAACCAGTTCGTGAAAACGACAGCGCGTGCGCTGGCACAAACACGGGTCTTCAGCGAAGAGGTCGTTCTGCGGGCGACGCTGGAAGGCGGCGCCATTGCGTGGGCCAACAATTCCAACGGGCGAGCGGTTGACCGGTTCATTCTCAACCCACGGATTTTGCGGGGGTTCGAACCGGGCGGCATTGGCCCCCGAGACCAGTCGGCAAAAGCCGATGGCAGTGGTGACCCGGCAGATGACGCGCTTGGCGGCAACTTCTACGCCGTGGCGAAATTCGAAGCACAGTTCCCGCTGGGACTGCCGGAAGAAATCGGCATTCGCGGTGCGCTGTTCTACGACGTCGGCAACTTGTGGAACCTTGACGGCGCCAATCTGACGGGTGGGTCCGTTGTCGGCGAAGGCGGATCGTTCCGGCATGTGGTGGGCGTGTCAGTGCTGTGGGACACGGTCATCGGACCTTTGCGCTTCAACTTCTCGCGCGCGTTGGTCAAAGAAGACTTCGACGAAGAACAGACCTTTGATCTGACGCTGTCGGCGCAGTTCTGACGGGCAGATGCTGTTGCCGTCCATCGCGCGCCTTCTGGTCGTTTGCGGCATCGCGTGGGCGATCTTGACGACGTCTGCGTCGGCAGATGAGACGATCACGCCTCAAAGCCCGATCCTGACCATCGAGTCAGAGCGGTTGTTTTCCGACTCGGCCTTCGGTCGGCGTGTGGCCCGCGAATTTGAAGAAGACAGTGCCGCGTTGGCCACGGAAAACCGGCGCATCGAAGGCGAATTGACGGCCGAAGAACGCGCGCTGACAGATCAGCGCCCGGATATGGACCCGGCAGCTTTTCGCAATCTGGCTGACGCCTTTGACGCCAAGGTTCAAAGCATCCGGCAGACCCAGGACAACAAGGCACGTAATCTGTCCTTGCGCAGCGAATCGCATCGCTTGGCGTTCTTGCGGGCCGCCCGCCCGGTGCTGGAGCGGTTGATGGTCGAAACTGGGGCCGCTGTCCTGCTGGAACGCAGCAGCGTATTCTTCAGCGCCAATTCAACCGATGTCACCGATGTGGCCATTCAACGGATCGATGCGGCGATCGGTGACGGGACTTTGCTTGAAAACGGCGGCGGCGCTGCGGGTGACTTGCCCTAGCCGGTTGCTGTTGATACGCCGCCCGGGACAAAACGAACGAGTAAGGAACAGCTGTATGACTGCCGAGCTGAAAAGCGCCGATATTCAACTGATTCAGCGCATTTTGCCGCACCGGTATCCATTCTTGCTTGTGGATAAAGTGGTGGACATCGATGGATACACGTCGGCGCGTGGTATCAAGAACGTGACCATGAACGAACCGCACTTTCAGGGTCACTTTCCCGGCACGCCGATCATGCCGGGCGTCACGATCATTGAAGCCATGGCGCAGACTGCCGGTGTCATGTTGGGGGTTGGGTTCAATGTCGTCGACACCGAGCTGCTGATCTACTTCATGTCCATCGACAAGTGCAAATTTCGGCGCAAAGTCGTGCCGGGCGACGTGATGGAAATGCATGTCACCACAATGCGTGGTAAGCCGGGCGGCAAGTTATTCAAGTTTGACGGAAAGGCCGTGGTTGGCGATGAAATTGCGGCAGAGGCAGAGTTCGCCGCCTTTGTGGATTGGACCCCGGGGACCTGATATGAGCCAAATACATCCCAGCGCCATCATTGAAGACGGCGCTCAGATCGGGACAGATTGCTGGATCGGGCCGTTTTCGATCATCGGCGCCGACGTGCGGCTGGGAGACCGGGTGCGCATCAAGAGCCACGTCGTCATAACGGGCGATACCGAAATCGGGGACGATACTGAGATTTACCCGTTTTCGGTGATTGGAGAGATCCCGCAAGACAAGAAGTTCAAAGGCGAAAAAAGCCGTCTTGTCATTGGAAAACGCAACCGCATCCGCGAAAGCGTCACGATCAACGCCGGGACCGAAGGCGGGGGCGGCGTCACCCAGATTGGCGATGACGGCTTGTTCATGGCCGGCGTGCATGTCGCGCATGATTGCCAGATCGGGGATCGGGTCATCATGGTGAACAACGCTGGCGCCGCAGGGCATTGCATTGTCGAAGATGATGTCATCATCGGTGGGATCAGCGGTTTGCATCAATGGGTCCGCGTCGGCCGCGGCGCGATCATCGGTGCGCTGACAATGGTACCCAAAGACGTTATTCCCTATGGCCTCGTACAAGCGTCTCGGGGCGAGCTGGAAGGCTTGAACCTTGTGGGTCTGAAACGGCGCGGCGTCGCGCGAGAGGATATCTCGGCTTTGCGCGCGGCGTTTCGCTCCATGGCCTCGGATGAAGGCACGTTTCAAGAACGGGTGTCGAAGATTGCCGAAGAAAACGAAAGCCCCTACGTACGAGAAATCGTCGATTTCGTTTTGGCCGATACCGATCGGCACTTTCTAACCCCGAGGCCCTGACACATGCTTGCTTTGATCGCCGGTCGCGGGACTTTGCCGTTGGCGTTGGTCCGCCGGCTGACAACGGCGCCCTTGGTGTGTTCGCTGGTCGGGTTTCCGCCCGAGGATGTGGACGTTGCAAAAGAGTTCCGGATCGAGCAGCTCGGTAGTTTCATCAACGACCTGAAAGCGGCAGGCATCACCGAGGTTTGCTTTGCCGGTGGGATCGACCGCCCGGCGATTGATCCATCGGCGATCGATGCCGCGACATTTCCGCTTGTGCCGGTGCTGCAAAAAGCCATCGCATCTGGCGATGATGGTGCTCTGCGCGCGGTCGTCGGTATCTTCGAGGCTGCGGGTCTGGCGGTTCGGGGCGCCCATGAACTGGCTCCAGATCTGCTGCCGCAGCCGGGCGCGTTGACGCAAGCGCAGCCGACCGAGGCACAGCAGGCCGATGCCAAGCGTGCAGCCGATGTCGTTGGGGCAATGGCTGCGGTCGACATCGGGCAGGCTTGTGTCGTGCATCGGCGTCAGGTTTTGGCTGTCGAGGGCGTTTTTGGCACGGACTGGATGCTGCGCAGCTTGGCGCATCGCCCCGACAGTTCGGGGGGCGTGTTGTTCAAAGCGCCGAAGCCAGGTCAGGATCAGCGAGTGGATTTGCCCGTGATCGGTCCGTCAACCGTCGCGGCCGCGGTCGACGCGCGCCTCAGCGGCATTGTGATTGCAGCCGGCGGCGTGATGGTGCTGGATCTGGATAGCGTGGTTGCGGCATGCGATGCGGCCGATCTCTTTTTATGGGTGATGGAGCCGTAGCGGGATGCGAGTTTTCATCCTTGCTGGTGAGCCTTCTGGGGATCGCTTGGGCGGGGCCTTGATGGCTGGGATGAAGGCACTGGAGCCGAATGTTGCGTTTTCTGGTGTTGGCGGTCCCACCATGATGGCTCAAGGGTTGGACAGCCAGTTCCCGATGGACGAGCTCAGTGTGATGGGGCTGGTCGAAGTGTTGCCCAAGTATTTCCAGTTGAAACGCCGACTGGACGAAACGATCGCGGCGGTGCTGGACTGTCAGCCGCACGTGTTGATCACCATCGACAGCCCCGATTTCAGCCTGCGCGTCGCCAAGGCCGTAAAAGAAGTTTCCAATGTCACGACGGTGCATTACGTCGCGCCCACCGTTTGGGCCTGGCGGCCCAAGCGCGCGGCCAAAATGGCCAAAATGATCGACCATGTTCTGGCGCTTTTGCCGTTCGAGCCACCCTATATGGAAGCCGAGGGCATGACGTGCGATTTCGTTGGCCACCCAGTCGTCAATGAACCTCTGGCGTCCATCGAGGAAATCGCGACGTTTCGAACCGCCTATGAGCTTGGGGAAGCGCCGATACTTCTGGTCCTACCGGGGTCCCGACGCGGCGAAGTTCAACGACTCGCACCGATATTCGGCGAGGCGCTGACAACATATCTGACAAAGAATTCAGACTTACGCATCGTCGTTCCGGCAGCGGCCCCGGTAGCGGGGCTAGTGCAGGATGCGATCTCCGATTGGCCCGGTGCTCCCATTGTGATCGATCCTCGCCAACTCGACGCGGATACGGCCCTTTCCCATAAGCGTGCGGCGTTTGGCACCGCTGAGCTGGCCCTGGCGGCTTCTGGTACGGTTTCATTGGAGCTGGCGGCGGCAAAAACTCCAATGGTGATGGCGTACAAAACGCAGTGGCTGACTTGGCAGATTGCGCGGCACATGATCCTCACAGACACCGCCAGCTTGGTTAACCTTGTCAGCGAGACACGGGTTGTTCCGGAATGCCTGAATGCCGACTGCGCACCGCCCCGTATCGCGGCAGAGCTGCAACAGGTGCGCCAGCATCCCAACACGCAGGTCGAGGCAATGACCCTGACAATGCAACGGCTTGGTCTTGGCGGCGAAGACCCCGGTCTGCGCGCGGCGCGGTCGGTGCTCGCCAAGGTAGAGCGTAGATGACAGAGACCGCCATAGGCTTGGCGATCTCTGCAAGTCTGGCGCAGATCGGCACAAATTTCGACAATCTGGCTTTGCTTTTTGCACTGATCCACGCGGCGGGGCGGGTGCCGTCCATCGCCGCTTATGCGGCGGCGCAGACGATTGTGTTGCTGGTGTCTTGGGGCATCGGGACGGGCGCAAGCGGTTTCGGCGGCGGTCAGATCGGCCTGATCGGCTTGCTGCCCATCGGGTTGGGAGTTTGGGGGCTGTGGCAGCGCTGGGGGGCTGGGCCGGATGCTGCAGCGCCGCTGCCAAAGCAAACCTCTTTCGGGATATTGGTGCTGGTGTTTCTCAGCTTGTCCGGCGACAGTTTTGCCGTCATCGCTCCGCTGTTTCTGGACACGGCGCCGCACTTGCGGATGGCTGTGGCGGTGGGCTCCGCAGCTGCCATTCTTGTGATGTCGGGGGCCGCATGGTTGGCGTCTAACGCGGCGGATCGGCTTGGCGGCATCATGCGCCGCGCCGAGGTTCTGAGCCCTTACATCATGATTGCTGCGGGC
>CAWUIW010000135.1:0-9101 GCA_963922515.1 uncultured Rhodobacterales bacterium
CAGTCTGTTTCGGTATAGGAAACAGAACGTCTTGGCGCGTTGATGGCTGATTGTTGCGCCGGTGTTATCGATGGCTTTGACCCGTGGCATCAGACCCCCTAAATGCTTCTGAAATGAGCCGTGACGCCCTGACAGACCCAATCCATGATGCCTTGCCCGACGAAATCCGCGCGTGCCGGATTTGCGAAAGCCGGTTCGCTGCAACGGCGACTGCTCATGCCCCGCGGCCGGTTGTTTGGTTTCAGCCCGGCGCCCGCATTTTGATCGCCGGCCAAGCGCCTGGGGCGCGTGTGCATCAGTCGGGCCGGCCATTTACAGACCCTTCCGGAGATCGCCTGCGCACGTGGCTGGGCATGGATGAGACCACGTTTTACGACCGGGCGCGCGTGGCGATCGTGCCGATGGCGTTCTGTTTCCCAGGCTACGACTCCCAAAAGTCCGATTTGCCGCCGCCGAAGATTTGCGCCCAAACATGGCATGCCAGAGTGCGGGCAGCTCTGGGTCAGGTTCCATTGACGCTGCTGGTGGGCGGCTACGCGCATCGTTGGCATTTGCCGCGCGCGCGCTCAGTGACTGAAACCGTGGCCGGATGGAGAGAGCATGCGCCGCGAACATTCCCGCTGCCGCATCCATCCTGGCGCAACACGGCCTGGCTGCGCAAAAACCCTTGGTTCGAAGATGAACTGCTGCCCGCGCTTCGCGATGCCGTCAAAAAGGTGCTGACATGACAACCCGATTGGACCAAGCCCACGCTGCCATGCTGGCCGCGCCAGAAGATGATCAGGCACGCTTGCAATTCTATGAACGCTTGGCTGACGCAGAGCTGTTCTTGATGCTTGAGGCGGAACCAGATGGTGACAACATCACGCCTGCAGTTTTTGAAACTGGAGACGGGACATTTGTGCTGGTCTTTGACCGCGAGGATCGCCTCGCGCAATTTGCCGGACAGGTGGTGCCCTATGCCGCCTTGTCGGGTCGCGTGGTCGCGGGCTTGCTTGCCCCGCAGCAAATCGGATTGGGCCTGAACCTAGATGTGGCACCGTCAAGCATTCTTGTGCCGCCCTCCGCACTGGTTTGGTTGGCGGACACCTTGGATCACGCCCCTGACGCGCATGAAACGCAACTGACCGAGGTTTTGGCGCCAGCGGGGCTGCCGCAAATCCTGCTGACCGCGCTCGATGCCAAGCTTGCCACTGCGGCTGGACTGTCGCCTTTGGCGTACTTGGTCGCCACGCGCAGTTCCGACGGTGCGCATGGGCATCTTTTGGGCTTTGTGGATGCGGTGCCGGGCGCGGAGAGTGCTTTGGCCAAAGCCGTGAGTGAAGCGCTGACATTCTCAGGGGTTGAAGCCGGAGTTCTGGATGTCGGATTTTTTGCGTCATCGCACCCAATGACTGCCCGACTGGCGCGCGTGGGCTTGCGATTTGATCTGCCAGAGCCGCCTGCAGACCGGTCTGCGCAAACCCCGTCGGTTCCCGGCGCCGATCCGACCAAGCCGCCAATCTTGCGCTAATCGAACCGTGTGGGGCCCGGCCCGGCCTGCATTGCGGCAAACGCGGCATGAATGTCGTCCGCAATAACACGGCCTTTGGACAGCGGCGGTAATTTCGTGGGCAAGAAAAATCCGGCATCCATCGTTTCTTGCCCGGGTCTGGGCGGCAGCGCTTCTGGACGCTCAAGCAAGAAAAAGATCTTGTAAAAGTCCCTTAGGTCTTGCTGGTAGCCATGTTTTGCCTTGTGCCGCAGGTGAAACAGCCGGGTCACGGTCACGTCGATCCCCGCTTCCTCGTGCACTTCCTTGACCATGTTCTCAGCCGCTGAAAGCCCGACATCTGCAAAGCCACCCGGGAGCGTCCATTTTTGATCGGTTTTTTCCTGCACCAGCAGAATCCGGCCGTCTTCAATCAAGGCGCCGCGTACATCAATGCTGGGAGTTGCGTAGCTGGCCGCGTAATCCGGGACCAGGTCAAAGATGCGTTCGATCGGCACCCGGCCCAAATCGGCCAACATGTCCGCAGCCAGTTGGCCCAACTCGGCATAGCGTTCCCGGTCATAAGGGTCTTGGGAAAAGCCCAACCCCGTTTGCGAAATCGCCAGAAGACGTTTTGCGCGGGCGAGCCAGATGTCTTCCATAGATCGGGCCCGTGCTGAAAGTCCGGATCAGCGGCGCCGGTCGCGCCGCGATGACATGGGTTGAAACGCAACGCCGACATGCGCCTCGCAATAGGGTTTCCCGGCCTGCACAGGCAAACCGCAGAACCAGAAATCGTCTGTTGCAGGGTCCCCAACGGGCCATTTGCACGTGCGTTCGGTCAATTCCATCAAAGTCAGGCGGCGCGCCTTTTTTTCGATTTCGTTGACCTTGGCCAGCGCTTCGGGGCTGATTTCATTCGTTGAAGGCTGCGGCGGCAGCGGTTGCCCCGCGGGAATGATGGCCTTGCGGGCTGGCAAAGTCGGCTTGGCTTCGACGGTGGGCGCCGCTTCTACAATCGGTTCTTCCACCGGTTCGGGCTTCGCAGGCTTTGCCTTGGCTTCTTTTGCGGGCTTGGCTTTGGCTTCCGATTTGGCCGCAGCGGCAGGCGCTGCGCCCGTGCTGCGGTTGGACAAGCCCAGCCGGTGTACCTTGCCGATCACGGCATTGCGGGTCACTCCGCCGAGTTCTTTCGCGATCTGGCTTGCAGACTGGCCTTCTCCCCACATTTTCTTGAGAAGTTCCACCCGCTCGTCGGTCCAGGACATATGTACCCTTTCAGCCAAAAGAGCGGCCGTGATCCGGACCGCCCTGAAATTTTTTCCGTCAGCGGTCTATTCTAATGGCTGTACAACGAGATACAAGGCGGCTTGCAGAAAATCCGTCCACAAGGGTTGAGAATGACGCAAAGAAATGAGGTTGGTGTTCGCCGGTTCGGAGAGGTCAATTGGATCGGATTGGCCACCTTGGCCGAGCGCGAGATCCGCCGTTTTTCAAACATATGGACCCAGACCGTGCTGGCGCCATTGGTCACCGCCGGGCTGTTTCTGTTGATTTTTGCAATCGCCATTGGTCCAAGGCGCGGAGATGTGATGGGTGTGCCGTACATGAGCTTCATCGCACCGGGCATTTTGATGATGACGGTCATCCAAAACGCCTTTTCCAATACGTCGTCGTCGTTGTTGAGCGCAAAGGTCCAAGGGAACATCGTGGACACGCTGATGCCACCGTTATCGCCCTTGGAAACACTGTTGGGATACCTGGCGGGCGGCACGGCGCGCGGGCTTTTAATTGCCCTAACCATTGGTGTGGGCGTGCTGCTGGCCTTGGGCATTGTGCCAAGTGCACCGCTGGTTGCGCTAATTTTCGTTTTCCTAGGGTCCGTCTTCATGGCGGCTCTCGGCATCCTGACGGCGATATATGCCACGCGGTTCGACCAGATGGCGGCAATCACAAACTTCGTGGTCACGCCGCTCGCCTTTTTGTCGGGTACTTTCTACTCGGTCTCTGCGCTGCCGCCTGTGTTGTACGAAGTCACGCACATCAACCCGATGTTCTACATGATCGATGGCGTGCGGTTCGGTGTGCTGGGCGTGTCTGACAGCAGCCCCGTTCTGGGATTGGCAGTCTGCACAGCCGCGGTGGTTATTGTTTGTTCACTGGCCTGGTACACGCTGAAAACCGGCTACCGGCTCAAGCCATAGTTGGTCTTTGGTACCGCCAGAGGCCCGCGTTCGATGGCTGGGACTTGGGCATTCTTCACCGTGTGGCCATTCATGCCTTGCCCGCGCGCGGCAGTTCGATTACACGACCTGTCATGGAAAACGCCGCAAATATCCACGTGCTTCGACGCCGACGCTGAGCTTCGGTCGTTTTCCGTCGCGTGTTGCGACAGCCCTTCCTCAAATCGTTGACGCCGCTTCGCTCGTAAGGCACCCATTGTCCCCGAGCCATTGCTACAGGAGGATCCCATGATCCCTTCCATCCTACCGACCTACAACCGTGCACCCCTGACATTCGTCAAGGGAGAAGGCGCTTGGCTGATCGAGGCAGATGGACGACGTTTTCTGGATTTGGGCGCCGGTATTGCGGTGAATGCGCTGGGCCATGCCCACCCGGCGCTGGTCGACGCGATCACCACTCAGGCTCAGAACTTGTGGCATGTGTCGAACTTGTACGAAATTCCGCAGCAACAGGCTTTGGCGGACCTGCTGGTCGCGCATAGCTTCGCTGATACCGTCTTTTTCACGAACTCGGGCACGGAAAGTTGTGAGCTCGCTGTCAAAATGGCGCGGAAGTACTGGTTCGAGAACGGCGCGCCGGAAAAGGTCGAGATACTGACCTTTGATGGGTCCTTTCACGGTCGGTCGTCGGCCGGCATTGCCGCGGCTGGCAGTGGAAAAATGACCCGTGGTTTCGGACCGCTTCTGCCGGGTTTCGTGCATCTGCCTTGGGGAGATCATGATGCCTTGCAGAATGCGATCACAGAGAAAACAGCGGCCATTTTAGTTGAGCCGGTGCAGGGCGAAGGCGGCATACGGCCAATGCCTGATGCCTGCCTGAAAGGGCTGCGTGACTTGTGTGATACGCACGACCTGCTGCTCATTCTGGACGAAGTTCAGTGCGGTGTCGGACGGACCGGCAAACTCTTTGCTCATGAATGGGCCGGGATCGAGCCCGACATCATGATGGTGGCCAAGGGTATTGGCGGTGGGTTCCCTCTTGGGGCCGTTCTGGCCACCGAAAACGCGGCCAGCGGCATGACGGCAGGCACGCACGGGTCCACCTACGGCGGCAATCCTTTGGGATGCGCGGTTGGTACGGCTGTTCTGAACGCGGTCACAGCGCCGGGGTTCTTGGACGACGTGAACCGCAAGGCTGGTCTGCTGCGCCAAAAACTCGAAGGTCTTGTCGCGTCACACCCGGATGTGTTCGAAACGGTGCGTGGATCGGGCCTGATGTTGGGCTTGAAGTGTCGTTTGCCAAACATCGAAATCGTCAATGCCGGCTATGCCAATCAGGTAATCACCGTCCCAGCCGCTGACAATGTCATTCGGTTGCTCCCACCACTGGTGATCAGCGAGGACGAGATCGCCGAAGCCATCAAACGTCTTGATTCCGCTGCAGAAAGCCTGAAAGCGGCGTGACCTTAGCAATCCACCTCAAGTGCCCGGGCCGCCCCAAGCCGCGGTCCGGCCCGGCCAAAAGTCGACCGTTATGAACCATTTTCTTGATATTCACAAAACAGATCCAGGCGCCTTGCGGGGCATCATCGATCAGGCCCATGCCATGAAGTCGGCCCGCGCGGGTCGACCAAAGGGCATGCCAGACGACGTACAGGCCCTGGCGGGTCATATCGTGGCTTTGATTTTTGAAAAGCCGTCAACCCGCACACGTGTGAGTTTCGATGTTGGCACCCGCCAAATGGGCGGACAACCCATCGTTTTGTCTGGCAACGACATGCAATTGGGTCACGGAGAAACCATTGCGGACACGGCGCGTGTGATGTCGCGATTTGTTGACCTGATCATGATCCGTACGTTCGATGAAAGCGTGCTGACGGAACTTGCGGAACATGCCACCGTTCCCGTGATCAACGGACTGACCAATCGGACACATCCCTGCCAGATCATGGCCGATATCATGACTTTCGAAGAGCACCGAGGTCCGATTGCCGGCAAGAAGGTTGTCTGGTGCGGCGACGGCAACAACGTCTTTTCGTCGTTCCTGCACGGTGCGGCACAGTTCGGGTTCGATGTCACGTTCTCCGGGCCGCCCGAACTGGATCCAGAAGATGAGTTCATGGGTCTCGCCCGCAAGGCCGGCCGCCGCGTGGAAATCGAAAGAGACCCTTTCAAGGCTGTGCAGGGCGCGGACCTTGTTGTGACCGACACCTGGGTGTCCATGCATGACAGCCAATCTGCCAAGGAACGGCGCCACAATCTGTTGCGACCCTATCAGGTCAATGCCGAGTTGATGGAAGAAGCAGGGTCAGACGCGCTTTTCATGCATTGCCTGCCGGCCCATCGGGAAGAAGAAGCGACGTCACAGGTTATGGACGGTCCGAACTCGGTCATATTTGACGAAGCTGAAAACCGCCTTCATGCGCAAAAAGCGATTATGCGCTGGTGTTTGGGTATCTGATTTTTGGCCAAAAGGCGTGCTGGACTAGCCGCTGTAGTCCCGCAGATTATCCGGCGCCTGCAGTAGCGTCCCGGTATACTTTGGCAAATCGTCGTCGATCTGCAGCCAAGGTAACTTGCTTGCAAAGTTGACGTGGAATGTTGGCTTGAAATCCTCGGGGGTTTTCCTGTGTCGCCGCGTACAGATGCATGCCGCCCGGGTAGTGTGCTGCTTCGAACCCTATCGGTGTGCCGCAGGTCCGACAAAAGTATCGGAATACACCGGGTGAGCTTTCGTGCGCGCGGGGGCTCTTACCGGTCCATTCAAACTGCTTGAGCGGAACGCCGAGCCACGCAACAAGAGGCGCTGCACAGTTCCGGCGACAATCGTTGCAGTGACACTAGCAGGCCCAGGTCGCGGTGCCGTTAAACGCCCAGCTGGTTTGCCGGCAAAAGCAGTGTCCACGTGTCGTCAAAGCCATCCTCCAGGCGTCGGCTCCGCAGGTCAGCCGTCCGCCGCATCATTCGACGACTTTCATACCTTGTTTGTGTATGTGCCGGGATGCGGCCAAGGACGCCTCGGTACCAAATTGCGACGCGCAGAAGACTGCTACCTTCTGATCTTGGAAGGAGGTCCCTACGCCGTGGTCAGTCCGGCTGCATGCCCTGCGATCGCCTCCGCCTCCATGCCGCTTTGCCGCAGCTGACCTTCGGCAGAGGCCTTGTACGAGCAAAAGAAAAGCCCCGGCGCTCCGGTATCGCCGCCCGAAACTTTTGGTCGACCTTCGGCATCCAGCACATCGGGGGTTTCGGGTAGCATCGATCGCAGGTCCACCCGGTAGCCCGTCGCCATCAAAATGGCGTCAAAGCACTGGCTTTGGCCGTTGGTGAACGTGATCTGAGGTCCTTCGATCTTTTCGATCCCCGGCTGTACCGCGATTTGACCGGCCTTGATTGCGGCCAATGCGCCAATATCGATCAATGGAATGCGCCCGTCTTCGACCACCTGGCTGACCGGGCCCTTGCCCGGATTGATCAGACCGTAATCCTCGGGTCGCCCGATTTTGGCCCGCAGGATTGGCGCTGTCAGCCAATCGGCGGCCTTGTAACCAAAGAGCTTGCGCAACATGCCCAGCGAGGTGATGGGCAGGCCAAAGATCTCTTTTGGCAAAATGTTCACCGGACCTCGGACCGATAGGACCACGTCGACCCCAGCTTCTGCCAAATCCAGCGCAATTTCGCCGCCGGAGTTTCCAAAACCAACCACCATGACGCGGCCTTCCGGCAAATCGTTGGGCGCGTGGTAGTCACTGGAATGCATGATCCGGCCTGGAAAGCTATCCAGCCCTGGCCATGTTGCGTGCCGGGGGGTACCGTTCAAGCCCGTTGCAAAAACCACCACATCCGCATCGTGCACGCCCTTGTCCGTTTCCACACGCCACCCGCTCGATGCCGGGCGAACCGTCGCGACAGTGACGCCCTCGATGACCTTCAGTGCGAACTCTTTGGCATAGTCTTCGAGGTATTCCACCATATCCAGCCGGGACGGGTAGCGCCCGTATCGTTCTGGCATGTCCATATGCGGCAACGCTGATCGGCTGCGCGCGGTGTGCAGATGAAGGCGTCCGTAATGGTTGCGCCATGAGGATCCAACTGCCGTGGCGCGATCCAGAACTTTGACGGACAGCCCGTGTTTTGTCAGGCATGCCGCCGCCGCCAAGCCGGCCGGACCGGCCCCAATTACGATTGCTTGCATGTCGTCCTCCACGAGATTGACCGAACGCTATGAGCATGGCCGCTGCGTGGCAAGTCAACCGCGCCGCGGTTTGGCGCGCAAGGTCGGGTCGGCTTGTGTTGGGTCCTCGGGCCAGGGATGCTTGGGGTATTGTGCCCGCATATCCTTGCGGACATCGGCATAGGAGCCTGACCAAAACCCCGGCAAATCCATCGTGACCTGAATCGGCCGCTGCGCCGGAGACAGCAGTGTGACCTTGAGCGGCTGGCCAGCGGCGGTCGGATGCACGGTTGTGCCAAACATTTCTTGCAGTCGGACAGATATCTCTGGCCCGGTTTCAGTGTACGCAATCGTCAATTTGCGACCAAGCGGCGTTACAAACGTGCTGGGTGCCACACGGTCTAGCGCCTGCTGCTGCTCCCATGTTAACATGGCTGTCAGGGCTGGATGAGCATCGAAGCTTTTCCAGCCTTCTGCCGTGCTCACGGCGCCAATCACTGGTTGCAACCAATGCTCCAGCGTTTCGAGCAACCGCGCTTCGGACATGTCCGGAAAGTCTGTACCACGGGCGCGGGCCAGCTCAACGCGTTGCGTCAAGCGCTGCGCTCCGGGCGATAAACGCAAGCCAAGCTGGCGTACACCATCCATCATGGCGGCTGCCACAACGTCGTCGGGTACGTCCTTCCAGGCCCGATCCGACAACGCAATCGCCCCCAGTCGTTCCTGCAGGCGCGCAACGACGCGGTTGTCACGTTTGGACCAGGTGCAGATCTGATGCATTTCAATGGCATCAGCGAACAGCGTGCGCAGTTCGCTTTCCGACACCCGGGCGGCCATGCGGATTTTGGCCTCGCGAGGGTTCCCGTCCAGATCCACGGCCACCAGCAAAGGTGCAGCTGTAAGGTCATCGCCGGGCGCAAGATAGGCGCCCTTGCCACCCGACAACAAAAACCGCGGGTCCTCGCCCTTGCGGCGCAGTCCGATCCGGTCCGGATAAGCCAGAGCAGCCAAAGCGCCCGGCGAAAGATCTGTTGTCTTATCCACGACGGCGTCTCGGCGCAGTCTTGGAACTTCCGCCTTGATGCGCTGAACCACAGGCGACAGAACATCGTAGGGGCGGTTGCGCCGAAAGCTGTGTTCATCCTTAAGCAAGTCCAGGCGCAGTGTCAGATCCGAAGGCGCACCCCGCAATGGATCGCGGTCCGCCAACAGGGCCGCCAAAGGCGCGGCAGCGGCCCCGCCGCAAAGCAGCACGTGCCCCAAGCGCGGATGA
>CAWUIW010000136.1:0-9095 GCA_963922515.1 uncultured Rhodobacterales bacterium
AGCTATCCGCTGGGCTTTCTGGAAGATCGCGTGGGTGCGTCCGTTGAAGACCAACGGCATTTCGCGCGCCAAGGCGACCCGGACTTTCAGGCTTTTCACCATGACCTGTATCGCTCCGTCGGCAGAGGACGCTGGTGGATCATGGAACAACAGCCGGGCCCGGTGAACTGGGCGCCCTACAACCCCGCGCCTCTTCCGGGAATGGTCCGGCTGTGGTCTTGGGAAGCGTTCGCGCACGGGGCCGAAGCGGTGTGTTTCTTTCGTTGGCGCCAGGCGCCGTTTGCACAGGAACAAATGCACGCGGGCCTGCTGCGCCCCGACAGCGCCGATGCTCCGGCCATGCAAGAAGCTCGGCGAGTTGCGGCCGAACTCGCTGACGCGCCTGATGTGCAAAACGGTCAGGCACCTGTCGCCTTGATCTTTGACTATGACGCGGACGCAGCATGGGCCGTTCAACCGCATGGGCACGGATTGAGTTATTTTGGCTTGGTTTTCGATGTGTACCGCGCGTTGCGACGGGCTGGACTGTCGGTCGATATTCTGCGGCCGGACCAGTTTGATTTTACTGGCTACAAGGCCGTGTTCGCGCCGGGTTTGATGCATATGCCCGATCGATTGAAAGCCGCGCTTGCGACGGCAGAGACCTTGGCCGTCATCGGCCCACGGGCCGGGGCGCGGGACGCGCATATGGCGATACCGGTACCATTGCCGCCGGCTTTGCCCGGTCTGGGGCTGACCGTTTCCCGCGTGGAAAGCATGCGACCGGACATGCCGGTCAACTTGAAAGGCGGTGGTGCGGTCGTTGGGTATCTGGAAGACGTGGAAACCACAGCCGACGTTCTGATGGAAACGGATGCCGCCCAGCCGTTCCTTGTCGCTACCGGCACGCAAATGTATGTGGCTGGCTGGGGCGATGACACGGCAATGGATCGTCTTGTGTTGAAAGTATGTCAAACCACGGGCTTGGTGCACACCACCCTGCCGGACGGTTTGCGGTGTCGTGACACCGGTACCGAACGGTTCTGGTTCAACTACAATCCTTACGAGGTAGACGGACCGCAAGGCCCGATCGAAGCGGCGGGGATCCTGCGGGTCAACACGTAAGCGTCACCCGCGCGCGTGGATCTTTCGGATGCTCCATTCCACGGCGTCGCGCATCGCGTCACCCAGCGCTTCATCAAACGCACTGACGATGTTGTTCACATCGTCGGTGCTGGACGGTGCGTGTTCCTCGAAAGACTGCGACGCGATGATCTGGTCAAATTCGGCGTCGATGATTTTCACGTTGAGCCGGACAACCACGTCATAGGGCGCCGGCGCCGCCGGGTCGGCAATGACAAAGGCCTGAAACTCTCGCACATCCGTGACAATCACGAAGTCTGCACGCAACCCGACAGACGAACGGCCCACGGCGCCAACCTTGCCGCTGTTTTCGAAGCTTTCGATCAACAGCGATTGTACAATCAGCGGGGCGCGGTCGACCCATCTGGACTTGGGCAGATACTGCACCTCTAACGCGGTCGGTTGAATGGCGATGCGGTCCGTGTCGACCGCCGCCGGCGCGGTTGGCTCTTCGACGACGATCTGCTCCTGCAACCGCGGCAAGTTGCTGTCAAACGTGCTTTTCGGCGTCAGAAGATACAGGTTCACCGGAGTAGACACCTGGTTGAGCGTGGAAAACCCAGCGCAACCGGCCAACACCGTGCAAGCCGCAACCGCCAACAGGATCTTGAACCGGTTCATCTGCGAAACTCCGAACTATTCGTACCCAACAAAAACCGCGCTGGGTCGCGCTCAATACGATCCACAAGGCGCTCCATGTTTGTGACAAGGCGCCGCGACTCCGCGATGAAGCGCTGAATTTGTGGCAGCCCGACCCGCAAGAAATCTGACATCTGGCGGCGGTTTTCGACCACCACGTTTTCGACGGTGCCAATCAGGTTGGCCGCAGATTGCGACGCCCGTAAAACCTCGTCGGATATGGTGTCGATGTTGCCGGACACTCCCTCGACAGATGTCGTGAATACCGTGACCGCCGACCGGATATCGGCGATCATGCCATCCACATCCTGATCGATGATGCGGTTGACGGACGAAAACGTTGTCTCTGCCGTGCCCAAGGTCGACGTGGCCGAGTTCATGGCATCAGTGATAGCATCCAATGTGCCATTGGCCCGCTCAAAGGATCGCGTGGCCGCGGCCAGGGCCACCGTGCCCTCGGCCGACAAGGACCCAAAGCTGGTCGCAATCTGATCGAAATCATCGCCGGCGCGTGTGACTTCCCGGTCAACAGATTGCGCGGCGCTGCGCACGTCCGCCATCAAACCGGGAAGATTGGACTGGATCACATCGTTGACCGTAGCAATTGCCGCCTGGGCATCGGCCACGGCAGAATTGGCGGATGCCACCAGCTCGGCGCCCGGACCGGAAAACAGGGCATCAATGTTGTCAGACGTGGTCTCGACAGATCTGAGTGCGTCACTGGCATCATCCAGTGCGGTGTTCAGCGCTTGAATGGTCGCCTTGGCCTCGTTCAGGCGTTGGGTGGCTGCCGTCAGCGTGGTCTGCGCGGATTGCGACAGGTTTTGCGCCTCGCGATCCAGGGTCGACAGAGTCGTGTTCGCCTGATCGATCAAACCCGGCAATTGGTCATCGGCCAAGACACGAACAGATTTCAGAGCACCGGTGGCTTCTTGGGCCAATGGCTTACCTTCGGTTTCGATGAAACTGGTGGCCGCCTGCGCCGTTTCGGAAATCCGGTCGATCATCACAGCCGCTTTTTCCGTAGCAACCTCGATATCTGCGATGGTTTTCTCGGTTTGCTGGACGCGGGCCAGCACCGCTGCCCCAACGTCGTCATAGCGATTGATAAGGTCAGAGGCATCCCCACCCACGGCGCCAACCTGCGCCTCAAGCGTTGTCACTGTGCGCTGCAGCTCGTCCAACAATGCTGGCAGCTGTTCTTCCGCCAGTTTCTGCGCTGCATCCAGCGTGGCAACGGCGGGCGCTTGCAAGGCATTCACCGCCGTTTCCAAAGATCCCGCGGTGGCGGTCCCCTGACGCACGAAATCGGTCAGATCGTTTCGCATCAATGTATCAGCGGTATCAAATGCGGTTTGCGCGCTGTCCAGCGCTGTCACAACCGAATCCACGGCGCCATCCGCGCGTTTCAGCGTATCGGTGGCCGTGGTCAGTGTTTCGGTCGCCGTTTCCAGCGTTGTTTCAGCAGTGTCGGCCAATGTACCCAGCCGGTCAGTAAAACCTGCAATTTGCCGGGCCGCGCCGCCCAGATCAGACGACAACCCTTCAAAATCGGTCAACACGCTGTCAAGGCGGCCCGACGCAGAAGACAGATTGGCCAAAAGCTGGGTAACCGCCGCGCGGTTTTCTTCGTTGACGACTGAGTTGATATCCTCGAGCAAGGTGATCGCCTTTTGCAAAAGTTCGGGCGCGCTTTCGAACAGGGATTCAAGGGCACTGGGCTTGCTGGGAATTGTGCCGTTCTCTGGAATGGCTTCGGCCTGCGCCGTACCACCGCTCAACGCAACCGTGCTAACACCGGTCACGCCCAAGGACTGCAGCGTGGCAACCGTATCTGTTTTGACCGGCGTATCAGAAGAAACTTCAATACTGACCCGCACTTTCGTCGGGTCGGTTTCGTCAATCTGTAGATTGACGACTTGTCCGACTGGCAAGCCGTTGTACCGGACACTGGATGATACACCCAATCCGGACACGTCGTTGAACAACACATCGTAATAGGCGTATTGCCGATCTACATCGACCTTTGCCAGCCACAGGATCAATCCCAAGGCCGCCAGTACACCTGCGAGGGTGAAGGCACCGATCAGGGCATAGTTGGCTCTGGTCTCCATGTCACTCTCAGTTCTGCGCGGCGCGCGCACGCGGCCCGGTGAAATAATCCTGCACCCACGGGTGTTTGACGGAAGTCATATCCTCGATCGGCCCGGTGACCAAGACACGCTTTTCCGCAAGAACCGCGATCCTGTCACAGATCGCGTAGAGACTGTCGAGGTCATGCGTGACCATGAAAACGGTCAAATCCATCGCCTCTTGCAACGCGCGGATCAAATCATCATACGCCGCGGCCCCGATTGGGTCCAAACCGGCCGTGGGTTCATCCAGAAATACGATGGCCGGATCCAAGGCCAGCGCCCGGGCCAATGCTGCGCGCTTGCGCATACCGCCGGACAACTCTGACGGAAACTTGCCGCAGGACAGCGGTGGCAAACCAACCAGACTAATCTTCAACTCTCCCAGCGCCTTCATCCAGGCGGGGCTCATTTTGAGATGCTCGCGCATTGGCGCCATCACGTTTTGCAAAACGGTCAAGGACGAAAAAAGCGCCCCGTCTTGAAAAGCCACTCCCCATCGCTTTTCAACCTGCTGTCGCTCTGCTTCTGATCCGTTCAGAACGTCAACGCCCAAAACGTGAATGGATCCTTCGGCCGGCTTGTTCAAACCGACAATCGTGCGCAACAGCACCGATTTACCCGTGCCTGATCCCCCGACAACGCCAAGAACTTCGCCTTTATAGACATCAAGGTCGAGGTGATCATGCACAACCTGTGGTCCGAAGCGGTTCACCAACCCGCGCACTTCGATCACCGCTTCCCGCGTGTCCGGCTTGGTGTCGGTCATGGGTTTGCTGCCATCCATCACACACCGACCTCGGAAAAGAAGATGGAGAACATGGCATCAATCGCGATCACCAAAAAGATGGATTGGACAACTGATGCCGTGGTGCGGCGGCCCACGCTTTCGGACGAACCGGCCACCAACATGGCTTGCCGGCACGCCACAACGGCAATGACAACAGCAAAGAAAGGTGCCTTGATCAAACCGACCAACAGGTGCCAGACATCTGTGTTGTCCTGCAGCCGGTTGATGAACAGGCCCGGGCTGATCCCCAACTCGATCCAGCTCATCAGCGCACCGCCAAAAAGGCCCGCAATATTTGCGATCATCCCCAGCACCGGCAACATGATGAGCAAAGCCAAGAGGCGCGGTAGCACCAGCACTTCGATCGGATCCAGCCCCAAAGTCTGCATGGCATCCAGCTCTTCTTGCACCTTCATGGAACCAATCGCCGCGGTGAAGGCCGATCCGGACCGACCTGCAACGATGATGGCGGTCAGCATGATCCCAAGCTCGCGCAGGATAGAGATCGAAATCAACTCAACCACAAAGACCTCGGCCCCGAATTGCCGAAGCTGCGCGGCCCCTTGAAACGCCAGCACAACGCCGATGAGAAAGCCCATCAACGCGACAACGGGCACTGCGTTCAAACCGGCCTCTTCCATTTGGCTCACAAGCGATGGAACACGCAGACGCCAAGGCTGCACAATCGTGCGGGCCAACCGGTGCAAGGTCAGCCCGAAAAACTCAAAAAACGACCTTATACCCCGGGTTCCGGAGACAACTGTTTCGCCGATCCCTTCCAGCCAGGGGCGAAATCCCTGGGGCGGGGCTTCGACCCCTTGTTCTTTCGGCAGATTTTCCTGCACGGTGGCAATCAGGCGCATCTGCACGTCGTCCGCCCGCACCAAAGACACGGAACGGCCCTGTGCTTCAAATTGGCGGACCATGTCCGCCAGAACCCAAGCCCCGCCGGTGTCCAAAGCTTCGAGCCCAGAAAGATCGATCGCCACGTTGTTATCGGGCGGGGCCAAACCTTTGACCTGTGGCTCGAACGTATCCAGCGTTTCGGTCACAAGCCGGCCCGCCACGCGCAGGACGCACGTGCCAGAGGTCGTTTCCAAGGCCAGCGTTGGGCTGCTCATTCTCAATCCGAAAACCGCTTTGGCAGAAGCACTTGGCAACCTCAGCCGAGAATGACCGCCGTTGCAAGCGCTACCTGTGGATAATCTGCATGCTGTTGCCGGAGCCGCCTTGTGGTGTGGCAGTTGAAAAGCAGGTGTGACGATGACGCGTTTTATGTATACGCATTGTACACAATTGATGTACGAAGTCATATGTCCAAAGAATCAAAGTCGCACTGCTTTACCGACCTCATACGGCGCATCTTGTCGCTGGAACTGGCGCCGGGTGCCGATCTTGATGAAGCCTCGCTCGCCCAGCACTACGGCATTTCGCGAACACCATTGCGCGAGGTTCTGCAAAAGCTGGCGGGTCTGGGATATGTGCAGACGTCCAGCAATCGGGGTGCTGTTGTTTCCTCTATGAACGTTTCGGTGATGCGCGTTTTCTTTCGCACCGCACCAACAGTCTATGCGCATATTTCGCGCCTGGCCGCGGAACAGGGATCGGGAACCGAGGTCTCCGCGCTCAAAGACACGCAATCCGCGTTCGTGGCCGCTCTGCGCAACGGCGACCCAAGCGAAGCCGCGCTTTGCAACCATCGCTTCCATGCCCAGATTGGAACCATGGCGCGCAACCCCTACCTGATGGCGGCACTGGACCGCTTGTTGATCGATCACACGCGGCTGGGTCAAACCTTTTACCGGGCCAGCAATCAGACCGACACAGCATTGATCACCAAGGCGGCGGATCAGCACGACGCAATGATCGATGCATTTGAACGCCATGATGCAGAACTAGCCGTCGACTTTACCTTACAGCACTGGGATTTGTCGAGGGACCGGATGGAACGGTTTGTGCGGCCGGATCCCTTGCCGCTTGACTTCAACCTTGAAAAGGATCGTGCCGATGCAGTTTGACGGCATCTACACACCGCTCGTCACGCCGTATCACGACGATTTCTCGCTCAATGCGGACGCTTTGGCCGATACTGTGGAACATCTGGTCGCCGCAAGCGTACATGGGATCATAGTGGCCGGCACAACCGGCGAATACTATGCCCAAACACCCGAAGAACGCATCGACATGATGCACCGCGTCAAGACGCTGATTGCCGGGCGCATACCACTGATCGTTGGAACCGGAGCGATCCGGACAGAAGACAGCATTGCCTATGCCGAAGCCGCCAAATCCATTGGTGCGGATGCGCTGTTGGTGGCCACCCCGCCTTATGCCTATCCAACCGGGCGCGAGATCGCGTTGCATGCGCTGGCCATCGATCGCGCGGCCGACCTGCCCATCATGCTGTACAATTATCCAGGCCGCATGAGCGTCAACATGGATGAAGACTGCCTTGACCGGTTGGGCAAATCGCCAAACTTTTGCGCGGTCAAGGAAAGCTCGGGTGATGTAAATCGGCTGCATATGCTGGCGCGTGATTATCCGCATATCGCGCTCAGCTGTGGCATGGACGATCAGGCGTTGGAGTTCTTTGCGTGGGGCGCCCGGTCCTGGGTGTGCGCGGGATCCAATTTTGCGCCAGAAGCGCATATCGCATTGCACCGCGCCTGCGTGGTGGACGGCGACTTCACGACAGGCCGTGCAATCATGTCGGCCATGCTGCCGCTGATGCGCGTGCTCGAACAGGGCGGCAAATTCGTGCAGTGCATCAAGCACGGGTTGACCATGCGCGGGATCCCGGCCGGTCCGCCGCGCAAGCCCCTTCAACCGCTCAACAAAGACGACAAGCGAGAGTTGGAAGAGGTGATCCGCACCATGGACACCACCATCGCTGCCATCACCGGAGACCCAAAATGAGCGACCTGCTGACCCATGCCGAGTACCAAGCGCTCGCAAGCGAGATCGATCTGCCGAAAACCCTGTTTCTAGATGGCAAATACCGCACCGGAACGGGGCCCATGATGGATACGGTGAACCCGGCCACTGGTGAGACCATCGCCCAGATCAGCACCGCAACGCGGTCAGACGTGGATTTTGCCGTTCACAAAGCGCGCGAAGCGTTTGAGCAGGGCCATTGGTCAAAGCTGCACCCATCCGAGCGCAAGGATGTGCTCATCCGGATGTGCAAGCTGATCACGCGGCGGCGGCGGGAACTCGCCGTGCTGGAAAGCCTCGAAAGCGGAAAACCGATTACCGATGTCGAAACCATCGACTTGCCGGAAACCATTCACGCAATCAAATGGCACGCCGAAGCCGCCGACAAGATCTATGATCAGACCGGTCCGTCCGGGGATGATGCGCTGTCCATCATCGTGCGCGAGCCGGTTGGTGTGGTGGCGGCGATCCTGCCATGGAATTTCCCGATGCTGATGATGGCCTGGAAAATTGCGCCAGCCTTGGCAGCCGGTAACTCGGTGATCGTGAAACCCGCCGAAGAAACCTCGATGACAGCTCTGCGGCTTGCTGAAATCGCGCATATGGCTGGGGTGCCGCGCGGGGTCTTGCAGGTTTTGCCCGGAGATGGACCATCGGTGGGGGCGCCTTTGGGGCAGCATATGGATGTCGACATGGTCAGTTTTACGGGTTCGACCGACACCGGCCGCCTGTTTTTGAAATACGCCGCGGAAAGCAACCTGAAAAAAGTGGTTCTGGAATGCGGTGGCAAGAACCCGGCCGTGGTGTTGCCAGATGCCGAAAACCTTGAAGCGGTGGCAGAACACATTGTGACGGGCGCGTTCTGGAACATGGGCGAGAATTGCTCAGCCGTATCACGGCTGATCGTGCATCGAGACGTCAAAGCGCCGCTGATGGCCCGCATCCTGGCGCGGTTACGCGAGTTCCGCATCGGCGATCCGCTGGACCCTAAAACCAATATCGGCCCACTGGTATCTGCTGCGCATTGTGCCAAGGTGGCGCGCTTTTTAGGGGGGCCGGCCTTGGCAGGCGGCGAGATGACCGGCAGCTTCCTGTCCCCCACCATTTACGAAGTGTCAAAAGATGATCGCATCGCGAAAGAAGAGATTTTTGGTCCGGTCCTGAGCGTGATCGAAGTGGCCTCTGCCGAAGAAGCGATCGCGCTGGCCAATGACACCGCCTACGGTCTGACGGCCAGCGTGTTCACCGCCAGCAATCGGACGGCCCTGCGCGCCGCGCGCGAGATCAAGGCCGGAACCGTAACCATCAACAGTTATGGAGAAGGTGACATTGCCACGCCTTTCGGTGGCTACAAGCAATCGGGCTTTGGCGGGCGCGACAATGGCCTGCATGCCCATGATCAGTACACGGAAGTGAAAACGATCTGGGTCAACCTGAGCGATCCCAAGGAGGGTGACAATGTGGAATGATGGGCATTG
>CAWUIW010000137.1:0-9094 GCA_963922515.1 uncultured Rhodobacterales bacterium
ACGCGAGCCCCGGTTCGCGCAGGCGCTGCAGCTGACCGGTCCTTTGCCCCTGCGCCGCAAACCTGATGGGTTTTCCGAGCTGCTGAGCGCAATTGTAAGCCAACAGGTCAGCACCGCATCGGCGGCTGCGATCTGCGGCCGGTTAAAGGCAGCCGGATTTGTGACGCCCGGCGCCGTTCTGGACGCCACCGACGAAGACTTGCGCGCCGTCGGGCTCAGCCGCCAGAAAGTGCGATATGCGCGGGCCTTGGCGGATGCGGACATTGATTTCATGGCCTTGCGAGGAGCGCCGACCGAGGCTGTCGTGAAGCAATTGGTTGAAGTTCCCGGGATAGGCATTTGGACCGCCGAGGTTTATGCCATGTTTTCGCTGGGCCGGGCCGACGTTTTTGCACCGGGCGATCTGGCTTTGCAGGAAGCCGCGCGCATTCTCTTTGACTTGCCGGAACGACCGCGCGACAAGGCGCTGCGCGCGATGGCCGAAGAGTGGCGCCCATGGCGCTCGGTCGCGGCGCGGCTTTTATGGGCCTATTACCGTGTGAGCAAGAACAGGGAAGGGATCCGATGACCAGAGTTTTGCGAGCAGAGCGCAAGGCGCCGCTGTCGGGGTCGACCCGGTCTGCTGTGGTGTTCGTGCATGGCTACGGCGCAAATGGCGCTGATCTTTTGGGGCTGGCCGATCCGTTGGGAGAGCATTTGCCGGACACCTTGTTTGTGGCACCGGATGCCCCGGAAAGCGTGCCGGGTGCGCCGTTTGGTTTCCAGTGGTTTCCAATCCCATGGATCGACGGATCCAGTGAGGAAGAAGCTGCGCGCGGCATGGACGCGGCGGTCGAGGACTTCAACGCGTTTCTTGATGCCTTGATGGTCGATGAAGACCTGCTGCCGGAACAGGTCGTTCTGTTTGGGTTTTCGCAAGGGACCATGATGAGCCTGCATGTCGCGCCCCGGCGCGAAGATCCCGTGGCAGGCATTGTCGCGTTTTCGGGCCGGCTTCTGCGACCCGAGGTTTTGCAGGACGAAGTAGTCAGCCGGATGCCCGTGCTTTTGGTGCACGGTGACGCGGATGATGTTGTGCCGCCACAATCTTTGCCTGCTGCGGCCGAAGCCTTGCAGGAAGCTGGGTTTCAAGATGTTTTTGCCCACATCATGAAAGGCACTGGCCATGGGATTGCGCCAGACGGTCTGAGCGTGGCTTTGGCCTTTATGCGGGACAAGTTGGGATTGTAGCCATGCTGGTTGTGACAGGGATCATCGAAATTGTAGCGGCGGACATGACCGCAGTCAAAGCGGCGGCTGCCGATATGGCACGTGAAACCCGGCAGGAACCCGGCTGTATTGTGTATGAATTTTTTGAAAGCGTGGAAAAACCGGGCCGGTTTCGGATCTATGAAGAATGGCAGGACTTGACTGCTTTGCAAGCGCATTTCCAAACCCTGCACATGGCCACGTTCAGGGCCGTTTTGCAGGGCGTTTCGGTCGTTTCACGTGAGATCGTGCGGTTCGATCGCGGCCCGGGGGAGCTGCTGCCGTAACTTCCGTATAGGCACCGGGTGTCAGGTTCGGAAGCGTCCAGTCACCGATCCTGTGCCGGATCAAGCGCAGCGTCGGGTGCCCGACGGCAGCGGTCATCCGGCGGACCTGTCGGTTTCGACCTTCGGTGATTGTCAACTCGATCCAGCAGTCCGGCACCGATGTACGCACGCGAATGGGCGGGACGCGGGGCCATAGCCCGGGCGGTTCCTGAATGCGGCGGACCTGGGCGGGGCGGGTTGTCCCGTCTTTCAGTTCCACGCCGGCGCGCAAGGTTTCCAACGCCTCGTCGTCGGGCACACGTTCGATCTGCACCCAGTAGGTTTTGGGCAGTTTGAACCGGGGTTCACTGATGAACGCCTGCAACCGGCCATTGTCGGTCAAGAGCAGCAAGCCCTCGCTGTCGCGGTCCAATCGTCCGGCCGGATACACACCGGGGACCTTGACGAAGTCGGACAGTGTTCGCCTTGGTCCGGCGGGAGCGGCGCGGTCCGTGAACTGTGACAGCACATCGTAAGGTTTGTTGAAAAGAAACAATCGGGGCATGGCTTGTGCTTGGGCGATGCGCGTCGCCGTTGCAAGCCGGCGCATCCAAGGTGTGGATAAGTGTCATCCAACTGTCACGGAATCGTCTTATCCAACCTGCGACATATTGTGGATTTTCCGGGCTTGTCAGGGATCAACCACGATATATAGTCGAGCACAAGACGGGGCGGGGCTCCCGCCCTGACGCTGGAAAAACGAGGCGAGCGGGGCGAAAGCGGAATCGATCATGGATGGAGATTTCAGGACAGAATTCGTCAGAGAACCAGCGGTGCTGAAACAGCACCCGGCCCTGGTTCTGAATGCGGACTACAGGCCACTGTCATATTACCCGCTGTCGCTGTGGCCGTGGCAAGACGCTGTCAAGGCCGCTTGGCTGGATCGGGTCGATATCGTGGCTGAATACGATGAGTATGTGCGCAGTCCCAGTACGGTGATCAGGATACCCAGTGTGGTTGTTCTGAAAGACTATGTGAAACCTCAAAAGCGCGTGGCCTTCACGCGCTTTAATTTGTTTCTGAGAGATGAATTCCAGTGCCAGTACTGCGGCGCAAAGGGAGATCTGACGTTTGATCACGTTGTGCCGCGGGCCAGTGGCGGGATCACCAGTTGGGAAAACGTTGTAGCCGCGTGCAGCCCTTGCAATTTGCGGAAGGGGTCGAAATCGCTGCGCCGCGCGGGCATGTCCTTGCGCAAACCGCCCCGCCGCCCGGGCGCGGAAGAATTGCGGAACATGGGTCGAAAATTCCCACCCAACCATTTGCACGAAAGTTGGATGGACTTTCTGTACTGGGACGCAGAGCTGGAAGCCTGATCGGTCGGGTCAGGCCCGTATGTCGCCCGTTGGCCGACCGTAGTCTTTCAACCATTTCAGCGTGTCCGATTGGTCCGAAGGGTAGCCGATGGCGTAGCCCTGACCGTCAAGGCAACCAAGTTTTTTCAGCGTGGCAAACTGTTTGGGCGTTTCGATCCCTTCTGCCGTAGTGGTCAGATTCATGCTTTGGGCCAACTGGATAATCGCGCGCACCACCTGGCTTGATTTTGGATTATCCAGATCGGCGACCAGTGTCTGATCGATTTTCAGGCCGGTAATGTCCAGCGTGGCCAGAGTGGACAAGGATGCATAGCCAGTCCCGAAATCGTCGATATGGACACGCACACCCATTTGGGTCAATTCGCTGACCGTGCGGGCGGCGACGTCATCATGACCTTCGATCAAAGAGGTTTCGACCACCTCTATGATCACGTCCTGTGGTTTCAACCGGCGCATCGTGATGGCCATCAGCAAATCAGAGCAAAAGTCGGGCTGGCGCAGCGTTCGTGGCGATACATTCAACGAAATGGCTGGGTTGCTCCAGCCACGTTCGCGCAAATCGGTCAGGGCATCCAGACCAGCCAACATGATATGAGCATCAATATCGTGGATTAGGCCGGTTTCTTCGGCCAGCTCGATGAAAACACCCGGCGTCAGGATGCCTCTTTGCGGGTGAGCCCAACGCGTTAGCACTTCGAACCCGACCACGGCGCCGGTGTCCAAGGCCACTTGCGGTTGGAAAAAGGGCACGAATTCCTGGTTCTTCAGGCCGCGGTCGATATCGGCCGACAGCGTGCGGCGTTCTTCCATCGCCGCGCGCATGCCGGAAACGAAGGGAACAGCAATGCCTTTACCGGCGCGTTTGGCTTCGTACAGGGCGATATCGGCATTGCTGATCATCGCGTCTGCAGTTGTCGCGCCGTCAGACCCAAACGTGTAACCGACACTGGCGCCAACCGCACAGGTCCGATCCTCGATCACGAATGGCTCGCGGACGCGGGCAATGATGGTTTCGGCGATGGACTGAGCCCGGTCGGTACCCCCTGTGGGACCCAGGTCCAACAGGATCACAAATTCGTCGCCGCCGATGCGTGCCACCAAGTCAGAGGCGCGAACCGATGCTTGCATCGCCTTTGCGGTGCGGCGCAGCACTTCGTCCCCAACGGGGTGCCCCAGTGTGTCATTGACCTCCTTGAAACGATCGAGATCGATATGCATGACACAGAGCTTGGACTGGTCAATCCGCGGATCCACCATGCGGTCTGACAATTCCGCATAGAGCCGTTTTCGATTGGCCAGACCGGTAAGCGGATCTTGCAGTGCCACGCGTTCCAGCCGTTCTCCGGTTGCGGCGAGATCTTCGTTCTTTCTATGCAACTTGTCCTGTTGCGTACGGGCGTCGCCCAGGGCCTGCATCACCTGCCGATGCGCCGGATAAAAGATCAACAGCGTTTCTGCCAAGATCAACAGGACGGCACAGATCAGGCTCAGTTCCTGAAGTCGAGTGAGCGTGACCGCCCTTTCGCGTGCTTCTGTTTCAAAGATCTTAACCGCTGCGTCCAGATCCCGCAGCAGGGTGTTCAAGGCCAGTGCATCCAGTTTCGCGTATATGGCCGCGGCCTGATCCGCCGGGGTTTGCGGGACCAGCAAGGAGCGCGCCATCGCAATGTAACGTTCACTTTTTGCATTCAAATCAGCGCCGTCCCGGCCATGGTACTGCGCTAAAGTCGTTTTTGAGTGCACGGCATGCCCCAACAGCCAAACGTGATTGTCCGCGAAACGATCGATGGCGGCGGTCAACAAATCGACGACCTCCTGATCGGGGTCCGTCTGCAAACGTCCGGATAACAGCAGGATACGCTGGCTCAGCATGCGCTGCTGGCCGCTGATGTTGATTATTTGCGCGTCAAGCTCGCCAGCTTTTTGCACCCGCAAATGCATGACGTGTGACACCGATAGGAGGAAAATGATCAACGCCATCCCCAACGCGTACCGGACCCAAAGGTTCTGCCCGTCCTTAGCGGCGCCTTTTGCCATGCTCAACCTCATCTCTGACGCCCCGAAATCGGGAGTAGAGAGAGAACCCTTATTTGGTGTTAATGGCGGGCAAGATCGACGTGGATTAATGCGCGTGTTGGCGCGGCGCAGCAACGTATGCCCAAATCCACAGCACGACCAAGACTGTTGACAGCAGCGCATTCCAGCTCGCCATGGACAAGCCAAACATGGACCAGACGACATCATCGCAGCGCACAAGCGGCGCCGACATGATCTGTGCCATCAGATCCTCCGGCGACAGGCCGGATACAGAGCCCGCAGTACAGGAGGACGGGCCCTCCCACCAGCCGCGCTCGACGCCGGTATGGAACAGCCCGATACCTGCCGTCGTCGCCGCCGCCGCCGCGCCCACAAAGGGCCAGAGGCGCCATGGCAGAACATACGTAAGACCTGCAACCAGAACCGCCGCGGCATGCGGGTACCGTTGCCAGATGCACATTGCGCAAGGGGGCAGGCCGCCAATGTATTGAAAGCCCCAAGCGCCCAGCAACAAAACTGCCGAGCCCGCGGCGGCCAAGCCAATGATCAGGCGATGGGTCATAGGTAACGTACCAACAGGAAGCCCCCGAAAAGCAAGATGACAAACACGACAAAAACCAGTCCAAGACGTTTTTCGATGAAGTCCCGGATGGGCGCGCCAAACCCCCACAAAAGTCCAGCCACCACGAAGAAACGAAATGCGCGCGCCAGGATTGACGTGGCGATGAAGGTAAACAGCGGCATGCCCGTCCATCCCGACATAATCGTGATGACCTTGTACGGAAACGGTGTGATGCCTGCGCCCAGCACCGCCCAAAACCCGAAATCATTAAAACGCGTATTGAATTCGGCCATGCTGTCAGCCTTGCCCATCGCTTCCAGGATTGGGCGGCCCACCGTATCAAAAGCGAGGGCACCAATCGCATACCCCAGCAGACCACCAAGCACCGATGCCACCAACGCAACTGTTGCGATCAGCCACGCGCGCGACGGTCGGGCCAGGATCATCGGGATCATCAACACATCCGGCGGGATCGGAAAAACCGAGCTTTCGACAAAGGCGACCAAAGCCAGCCACCAAAGGGCGTGCGGGTGATCGGCCAACCGCATGGTCCAATCATATAGGCGTTTCAGCATCGGCCTGCTCATTCTTTTGGCCAGCGGCAAACCATGTGAGCCTTGCAAGGTCAAGCGTTGGACATGTGTTTTGTGTCTGGACCTTGCCGGGCGGCGACGATACACCACCCGGACGGAGCCCAAGTGGCGGAATGGTAGACGCAGGGGATTCAAAATCCCCCGCCTTTGCGGGCGTGCCGGTTCGAGTCCGGCCTTGGGTACCACATGCTCTGTACAGGCGCGCAGCGGTTAAATGACGCGAAACAGCGTCAATCCTGACACAAATATCAGGCTAGCGCGTGTCGAATCATATGTTTTCGGCAAATTTGCGCCACATTTCGGGACTGCACGGGTCCGAATCGCTCGTTTGGTCGCCGCATTGACCAAAATCGTAACGACAGTCTGGCAGAAAACCGCCGAACTGTTCCGCAGTGTTGAACAATACCCGGACGCGTTGTGCGCTATTGTGCATCGGTGTGCCTTGTTTTTGCCCAATTGTCCGGGGGAGCGATTGTTTCCAAAACAGCAATAAAAAGCTGGGGAGCCTTGAGCTTGAGCGGGAAAGAACGCCAATTTTGTTGATCAAAACAACAATCGTTCGTTTCAAATTGTTCAACAATTGACCGAAAAAACCGACGAAATCCGCATACGACGGGTGTCACGCCAACCGCGCAACACGAAATGCAGAGAATTTGTGAGTATTTTTCGCTTTCTGTGCACGCAGCCGGTTTGGTACCACACCTTCATGCCTGCTGGGGGGCGTTATCGAATTGGTCGGGGGACCGCGTGTTGTGCGTTTTGGGGACGCAACTGCATGGAGGTCGGGCGGGTCTGTAGACTTGTCAGATTCAAAAATGCGGAAATCGGTTGGCCGGGGGGCCGACCGCTGTGTGGGTGTGTGATGAGCGACCCCGCAACAACACGCGGCTCTCTGACCAGATAACGCCATTGCCAGCTTTGAATTTGTAATGAGCCGGGTTGTGTTGCGCCATGACCTGACTTGGGAGCGTAAAGATGGCGAATAATTTTAGTGACGATTTCGCGGCCAACCTTGTCGGGCTGTGGGATTTCAAAAGCGGCTCTGCAAACAAAGACACTGGCCTGGACGACGGCTTTGCCCAAAACGGCGAATTCGAAGGCAACGCCAAGGCGTCTGGCGACCAACTCGTGCTAGACGGGAAAGACGATTACTTTGACGTTGATGGCAAAGACGGCCCGTTCGATCTTGCTGCAGGCACGATCGTCACTGAATTCACGCAAACCGAACAGGTGGGCGGCTCGCCAGACACCATCGTCAACCGCGGTGAGTACGCCGATCGCGACAAAGAAGGTCACCTGGACATCCGTGTCACCGACGACAACAAGGTCGAGGTGTTCCATTCAACTGGCGATGTTGAAGTCAAGCTCAAGACTGACAAGAACTTCTTTGATAAAGGCGACACGCTAAAGGTATTTTACGCGTGGGACGAGACCACGGGTGCCACGCTGAAGGTTATGAACCTGACGCAAAACACCGAAACCGTCGTGACCGATGACACGCTGGGCTTGACCTTGGATATCGGTGACAACGACGACGAAAACTTCACCTTCGGCGCGCGCGAAAAAGACGACGGTGAGTATGATAAGGAATTCAAAGGCGAGATCGACTACGTAGCGATCTATGACAAGGACGTGTTGGCCGCGCCCGATGGGATCGTGGATGGCACCGACGGCGACGATGTCATCGATTTGGCCTATACCGGTGATCCGGAAGGCGACAAGATTGATGCTGGCGATGCAGTACTGGCCGGCGAAGCGCCCGACGACGATATCGTGGATGCCCTGGCCGGCAATGACGACATCAAGTCCGAAGACGGCGACGATGATGTCTATGCCGGGTTGGGCGATGACACCGTTGACGGTGGGTCGGGCAATGACCTGATCTATGGTGACAGCAACCTGACCGATGGCGCACCCGCATCCGTGCGCGAAGTGTTCCGGTGGGACGAGGCGCCAGATCCGGACGGCGGTGGTACGGTTGACGACAACGACGACCTCAGCGACGGATTCACACAGGACACCGGCAACGTCACGGTTGCATTTTCGGTCGACAGCGCGAGCGACGATGTCGACAACACGTTCCAGGACAACGATCAATACGTCAACGGCATCACATCCGATGGCTCACCAGTTGACGACAACAGCTCGTTTGAATCACTGACGAACGGCAATGGAAACGCGGCTGAGTATTCGCTGTCTTTCTCCGATGAAGTCGAAAATGTTTCCTTCCGCATCAATGACTTGGACGGCGACGGTATTGTTCAGGTCCAGGCGTTTGACGAAGACGGAAATCCGGTCGAGGTCACGCTGACTGGTGGCAGCGACCTGACCTTGTCGGACGAAGACGGCGTGGCCGGAAACGACACGGCGACGGCGACGGGGCCGTATCGCGACGATGATGCGCCCGAGCATTCTGTTCTGGTCGAGATCGCCGGGCCAGTTGCACGGATCGAAATATCGCACGAGCAGGATGGCGGCGGAAACACCGGCGTCAACTTTACCGATGTTTACTTTGACGTCACCGAGGGTGACGACGTGTTGTTCGGCAATGATGGCGAAGACACGATCTTTGGTGAAGGCGGCGATGACGTCATCGCAGGTGGCGCAGACGCCGATACTTTGGATGGCGGCGATGACGCAGACATCATCTTCACCGGCATCGGCGACTCGGTCGTGGGCGGTGAAGGCGGTGACGATAACGACACACTGATCGTGTCGGAACTGGCGACTGTGGAATTTGATGGCGGCGACCCAAGCTCGGAAAGCGGTACCGTCACTTACTACGACGACGATCTGAACGTGATCGGCACATCGACCTTTTCGGAGATCGAAGAAGTCATTGGCATCACAACGGCACCGTCGACGACGAACTTGTTTGATGATGACGATGACAGCATTGATGGTGTTGTCGAAGGAACGGACTCGGGCGACGAGATCGATACGGGCTACCTGGGCGATCCAGATGGCGACCTGATCGATGGTGACGACGCTAGATCGGAAGAGCACACGTCT
>CAWUIW010000138.1:0-9052 GCA_963922515.1 uncultured Rhodobacterales bacterium
GGTCCGGCGCTTTTACCTACGCCCGACCCATCACCAAGCCTGTTGTCGGCACGGTGCGGGTGGGTGTGTCGGATGACGAGTTTCGAGAAGCGGTGGAGTATTCGGTGGATGCTGCCACCGGGCTTGTGACCTTTGCGACACCGCCCGGCGATGCTCAGGAAGTTCTGTCGGGATTTGAATTTGATGTGCCCGTGCGGTTCGATACCGACAGCATTCAGACAAGTGTCGCCAGCTTTCAGGCCGGCGAGGCGCCGAATGTGCCCGTGGTCGAGGTGCGTGTCTGATGGCGGCTCTGTCTGATGCCTTTCGCGCGCATGTTGAAACCGGCCAGACCACGCTGTGTCGGTGTTGGCTGATCACCCGGTCCGATGGTGTGACACATGGGTTCACGGATCACGATCAACCCCTGTCTTTTGGTGCGGTTACGTTCCAATCAGATACGGGGCTGACGGCCTCGACGCTGGCGCAAAACTCGGGCTTGTCCGTGGACAACACCGAAGCCATGGGTGTTCTGAGCGATGCGTCTGTCACCGAGAGGGATATCGAGGCCGGCCGGTTCGACGGGGCCGAAGTGCAGGCATGGTTAGTCAACTGGGCCGATGTTTCCGTCCGGCACCTGCAGTTTCGCGGAACGATCGGGGAATTGCGACGTGGCAACGGAGCGTTTTATGCCGAGTTGCGCGGCTTGACCGAGGCGCTCAACCGGCCTTTGGGACGGGTCTATCAGAAGCCGTGCACCGCTGTTTTGGGCGATGCGACATGTCGGTTTGATACCAGCCTGCCCGGCTATAGCACGGACATCGCGGTCGAAACCGTGAAAGACGCGCGGGTTTTCACCTGGGCGGCCTTGCCGGGGTTCGAACCGGGCTGGTTTTCGCGCGGTCGGCTCAGCATTCTAAGCGGTGCTGCGGCTGGGCTCTGGGCACCTATCAAGCAGGAAAGTTTTGTAGATGGGCAGCGCCGGGTCGAGCTGTGGGCCCCGGTGCCCGCAACTGTGGCGGTCGGGGATCTGGTTCAATTGCTGGTCGGGTGCGACAAGCGCATGGACACATGCAGGTTCAAGTTCGACAACCTGCTCAACTTCCAAGGCTTCCCCGATATCCCCTCGGATGACTGGATCATGGCGTATCCCAAGTCGAGCAACGCCAACACTGGGGGCAGTTTGCGATGACGGCCACGCGAGACGCAGTTGTTGCCGCCGCGCGCGGCTGGATCGGTACCCCGTACCGGCATCAAGCCTCTTGCAAACGGGGCGGGACAGACTGCCTTGGCCTGATCCGCGGCGTTTGGCGCGAGGTGTATGGGGCCGAACCTGCGGATGTGCCGCCTTACACGATGGACTGGGCCGAACCCGAAAAGGAAGAGGTCCTGTGGTCGGCGGCGGCGCAGCATCTGGTCGCGTGTCCGCGCAGCAGCGCACCGCAACCGGGCGATGTGCTGTTGTTCCGCATGCGCCGTCGGTCTGTGGCCAAGCATTTGGGCATACTGACCGAAGGCGGGCCAGCACCGCGCTTTGTTCATGCGTATTCGGGGCACGGGGTGGTGGAAAGCCCGCTCAGCACGCCGTGGCATCGGCGCGTTGTCGCCCGTTTTCAGTTTCCAAAATAGGGGGCGGCCATGGCCACGATTGTTCTTTCTGCGGCAGGCGCCGCTTTGGGCGGCTCGGTGGGCGGCACGCTGGCCGGATTGTCGTCCGTGGCGATCGGTCGTGCCGTGGGCGCGACACTGGGCCGGGCCATTGATCAGCGACTTCTGGGCGCAGGCGCAGATCCCGTGGAAACCGGCCAGATTGACCGGTTCCGCCTGACCGACGCGGCAGATGGTGCCGCAATCCCGCAGGTCTATGGCCGAATGCGCGTCGGTGGGCAGGTCATTTGGTCAACCGACTTCACCGAAACATCTTCCACATCTGGCGGGGGCAAAGGCACACCTTCAGTACCTGAAACCACAAGCTACGAATACTACGTGTCCCTTGCGATCGCGTTATGCGAAGGCGAAATTGGCGGAGTGACGCGGGTCTGGGCCGACGGCGAGGAAATTGCTCCGGCGGACATCGATCTGGTGGTCTATCGCGGCACGGCTGACCAGATGCCCGACCCCACCATGGAAGCGGTCGAAGGTGCGGGGGCGGTCCCGGCCTATCGCGGCACCGCCTATGTCGTCATGGAAAACCTGGCACTGGAACCCTATGGCAACCGCGTGCCGCAGTTTTCGTTCGAAGTGGTGCGCGCCGCCCAACCGGGGTCAGCGGACCACGAACAGGACATTACGCAAAGCGTCAAAGGCGTGGCGCTGATCCCCGGCACCGGGGAATACACCTTGGCCACAACGCCGGTTTACTATGACGACGGCACGGGCACAAAGCGGGCCGCGAACCTGAACGCTCCATCGGGTTTCAGCGATCTGGAAACAGCCATGGATGCCCTTGGCGTCGAGCTGCCGAACTGCCAGTCCACCGCGCTGGTTGTGTCGTGGTTCGGCACCGATTTGCGCTGTGGCAGCTGCGAAGTGCTGCCGATGGTCGAACAATCCGACCAGGACGGCGAGGGCATGGCCTGGTCTGTTTCCGGCCTGTCACGGGCGCAGGCAGAAGCGCTGCCCAAAGATGACGAAGACCGGTCCATCTATGGGGGCACACCCGCTGATGGCGCGGTGCTCGAAGCCATTCGCCATATGAACGATATCGGGCAAAGCGTGATGTTCTACCCGTTCATCTTGATGCGGCAACTTACCGAAAATGGCCTGCCAGACCCCTGGACCGGAGCGCCAGATCAGCCGGCACTGCCGTGGCGGGGGCGCATTACCTTGTCGATCGCCCCCGGACAGGACGGCACACCGGACCGAACCAGCGGTGCCGATGCCGAGGTGGCGGCCTTTTTCGGCAGCGCCACGGCCGCGGATTTTACGGTGGGTGACGGGACGGTGACCTATAGCGGGTCGGATGGGTGGACATTTCGGCGTTTCATTCTGCACTACGCGGCTCTGTGTGCCGCGGCGGGCGGCGTGGAAGCCTTTTGCATCGGTTCTGAAATGCGCAGCCTCACGCAAATCCGTGGCGCGAATGACCGGTTCGCGGCCGTGGCCGAGCTTCAAAGCCTTGCCCAAGAGGTACGGACACTGCTCGGGACAGATGTTCAGGTTGGCTACGCGGCAGATTGGTCAGAGTATTTCGGTTACCAGCCTGTAGGCGAAAACAGCCAGTACTTTCACCTCGATGCCTTGTGGGCTGACGACGCCATCGATTTCATTGGCATCGACAATTACATGCCCCTGTCAGACTGGCGTGATGGGGACGATCACGCGGATGCCAGCTTTGGCACGATCTACGATCCCACTTATCTGCGCGGCAACATCGAGGGCGGCGAGGGCTATGACTGGTACTACCATTCGAACGAAGCCCGCGCCGCACAAATTCGTACACCCATCGAAGACGGAGCATATGGTGAGCCGTGGGTTTACCGGTACAAGGATTTTCGCAACTGGTGGCTGAATGCGCACCATGATCGGGTCGACGGGGTCCGCGCAGCCGCGCCGACGCCGTGGGAGCCGCAAAGCAAACCGGTGCGTTTCACCGAGCTTGGCTGCGCCGCAGTCGACAAGGGCACCAACGAACCCAACAAGTTTCTCGATCCGAAATCCTCGGAATCGGCGCTGCCGCAGTTTTCCAACGGGGCGCGGGATGATCTGATCCAGCGGCGGTATCTGGAAACCATGCTGGGATACTGGGCCGAGGTTGAAAAGAACCCGCTGTCGGACGTGTATGGCGGGCCCATGATCGATCTTGAGCACTGTTATGTCTGGGCGTATGACGCCCGGCCGTTCCCTGTGTTCCCTAATGCGGTGGACATCTGGAGCGATGGGTTAAACTACCTGCGTGGGCATTGGATCAGCGGCCGCGCCGCGGGCCGCACCCTGGCATCCGTGGTCGCCGAAATCTGCGATCGCGCCGGCGTCTTGTCCTATGATGTCGGCCAGCTTTATGGGTTTGTCCGGGGCTACATCGTCGAAGAGGTGGGGGATGCGCGCGCGGCGTTGCAGCCTTTGATGCTGCGCTTTGCCTTTGACGCGGTTGAACGCGACGGGGTCTTGATGTTCTTGCCGCGCGATACGGCCGTCACCGTGCCGCTCGATGCAGAACTTTTGGCCGAAAACGATGAACTCGAAGTGCGCGTCGAACGCACGCGCATGGCCGAGGCGGAACTCGCTGGCCGCGTGCGGTTGCGATTTGTCGAGGCGGACGGGGATCATGCCGTGGTGGCCGAAGAGGCGGTGCTGCCCGATGAAGCGACCCATTCCGTGTCATCAAATGAGATCCCGATCGCCCTGACCCGCGGCGAAGGGCGGTTGGTGGTTGAACGCTGGTTGGCCGAAGCGCGCGTGGCGCGCGACACCGCGCGGTTTGCACTACCTTTGTCCAAACTGTCGGTCGGCTCCGGTGACATCGTGGAATTGCCCGGAGACAGTGATGGGCCGACGGCCCTCTATCGTGTGGATCGGGTGGAACAGGCCGACATGCAGCTGATCGAGGCCGTTCGGATCGAACCGTCGATCTACGCGCCGGCCGATATTGATGATGATCTGCCCAGTCCGACGTCGTTCGTGGCGCCGGTGCCAGTGTCGCCATTTTTCCTTGATTTGCCGCTGATCACCGGGGACGAGGTGCCAAATGCCCCGCATATTGCGGTCACGGCAGATCCTTGGCCGGGGACGGTCGCCCTTCACGCGTCGGATAGCGGCAATGATTACGTGTTGGACAAGACCTTGTCCGCGCGAGCGACCATCGGCGTGACGGAAACACCGCTGTTCTCCGCCGCTGCCAGTGTCTGGGATCATGGCGATGCAGTGCAGGTGCGTTTGCTCAACGGATCGGTGCAAAGCCGTGACCGGGCGTCCATTTTGAATGGTGGTAACCTGGCTGCCATCGGCGACGGCAGCAGCGATGTTTGGGAATTGTTTCAATTCGAAACCGCAGAATTGGTGGCCGAGAACACCTATCTGCTGTCGACCCGGTTGCGGGGACAACTGGGCACTGACGCATTCATGCCCGACGTTTGGCCAGCGGGCAGCACATTTGTGCTGATGAACGGTGCCCCTGAACAGATCAGCCTGTCCTCTGCGCAACTGCGCCGCGCGCGGCACTACCGCATCGGGCCTGCGGGCCGCCCATATGATGATCCGGCCTATGTCACCCGGATCGAATCCTTCGACGGCAATGGTTTGCGGCCCTATACGCCCGTTCATCTGCGCATCACCAATGTCGGATCGGATCTGTATGTCAGCTGGGTGCGCCGCACCAGAATTGATGGTGATAGCTGGGACCTGGCCGAAGTTCCTTTGGGCGAAGCGTTCGAGCAGTACATCGTGCGCGTGGTCGAGGGCACAACAGTTCTGCGCGAGGAAACGGTGACCTCGCCGAACTGGCACTACACCGCATCTCAGATCGCGTCGGATGCAGCGGGCCCTGCGGCCGAGCTGCAGGTTGCGCAGGTGTCGGAACGGTATGGGCCCGGACCTTTTGCGCGTTTGCCTATATGGCCGACCTAGGGTGCGTCCCGTTTTGCACGGTGACGTCAGTAGCATGGCGCGCGCGCTTTATGCGGTGCATCCTGCCGAACGGCTGCCTTTGTGCGAGCGGCTGATCACACGGGCCGAGCGCGCGGATCGATACCGTGAGGCAACCGGGCGGGCACATCCGGGTTGGGGCAATGGGTCCTTGATGGCCGTTGCGCGCACGCGGACCTTGCCAAAAGAGCCCAGTTTCGATGATGACGAGTATTGCCAGTGCTTTGCGCTTGTTCTGGCCATTTTGTTGAAACATCGGGCAAAAAAGCCGGCCTGAGCCCTGGCAGACAAGCGACACTATAAAGCATTTCAAACCGTCATATATGCCATCACGGGTTTGCGTTTGGCGAATGACACCTTAAATGCGTACTCTATGCGCAGGGAAGGAAGGTGCGACATGGCAGAAATGCAGACAAACCTTGCGACGGTAGATCCGGTCTGGGACCGTATCACGGAAGAGGCACAGCAGGCGGTGCTGGATGAGCCTTTGATCGGTGGACTGGTACATGCGTGTATCTTGCACCACCAGACGATCGACAAGGCGCTGAGCTACAGGTTGGCGGCCAAACTTTCATCGAACGAAATGTCTATGGTGATCCTGCGCGAGATCGCAGATCAAGCTTATAACGCGGCGCCCGAGTTGATCGAAGCCGCGCGCGCCGATCTGGTGGCCGTATTCGAACGCGACCCGGCATGCCACCGGCTCTTGCAACCGATCCTGTACTTCAAAGGCTACCAGGCCACGCAGTTCTACCGCGTCGCGCACTGGCTGTGGACGCAGGGCAAGCACGATCTGGCCTACTTCCTTCAGATGCGGATTTCCGAGATTTTCGGTGTTGATATTCACCCGGCTGCCAAGTTGGGCAAGGGCATTATGATCGATCACGCGCATTCCATCGTGATCGGCGAAACCGCCGTGGTCGGTGACAATGTCTCGATGCTCCATTCGGTGACCTTGGGCGGAACCGGCAAAGAAGAAGAACAGCGTCATCCCAAGATTGGCGATGGTGTCCTGATCGGCGCCGGGGCCAAGGTGTTGGGCAACATCGAGATCGGCCATTGCAGCCGCATCGCCGCGGGATCCGTGGTGCTGCACCCGGTGCCACCTTGCAAGACCGTGGCGGGCGTTCCGGCCAGGATCGTGGGCGAGGCGGGTTGTGATCAACCTTCCATGCGGATGGACCAGCTGTTCGGGGTCAAATCCTAGCGGTGTCTGCGCTCGCGCGCGACTGAATACCAAAAGCCCATTCCGCAGAACGCGACAATGCACAGAGTCCAGACATTCAGCTGTCTGGGCGATGTCAGAATATTGAGCGACGAAATCTGTGATCGGCATGCGCGCCACGTTTGACGGGGCGCCGAGGGATTCTGCGCGCACCAATCGGCGGCCAATTGGGTTTCGATATGCGTCCGCCAGCACGGATCTATCACATGCGGTTGGCCGCAGGACGCGGTGCCCGGCGGTTTCGGCGCATTAAGGAAGGGCGCGTGCGGTCCGCCGCCTGCAACATCGGCCTCTGCGACCACTAGCTGCGTTTCCAACTCGTCAAAGTAGGCATCGGACCATTGCAGGTTTTCGAACGTGTAGAACCACCAGTGGGCCTGAAACACCAACACCAACACCGTGGCTGTGCCAACCAGACCGCGATAGGCAATATGGGTGGCCCGTTCGTTGCCTTGGTTGATGTAGAAGGCCGTCAGTGCGGCAATGCCGGCAACATAAATGGTCATGCCGTGAATGCGCTGTTCGCTGAGTTGCCGTACCGTTTCCATGTGAAACCGGTGCATGTCGAACAGCATGTTGAGAATGTCGCCTTGTAGCTCCACCGCCGTGCCCTTTTCGGTTTGCACCGAAAGCCTAGCAGAGCCCGGCGGTAGAGGTCACGTGACTTGCAAAACCGCCAACAACGCCTAGCCGCCTTTCGTTAGGTCTTGCGCCAGCATCAAGGCATTGTTGTCGGGATCGTAGAAGGTGGCGGTGCTGACCATGCCATCAATGGTTTCCGTGGCGCCATCGAAACGGACGCCCGCAGCCTCGAGCGCGGTTCGGGCACTGTCGATATCCTTGATGCCGAAGACGGGCACGCAATTGCCCGGCATCGGCTCTGCCTGTTCACCCAAGCCGAGCGTGACACCGGTCGTGTTGGTTTGCAGCTCGCTCCAGCCAGCTTCGTCCGCATGGTACAGCAATGCGAAGCCCAGCATGTCCGCGTACCAGATGGCGCTGGCGTGACGATCCTTGACCGATAGGGCGAGGGTGATGGTGGTGTCAGGGCTGATGGCAGACATAAGGTGTTCCAATTTTCAAATAATATATTAAATATACTTTATGGACATAAAGTTTCTTGTCAAGCTGACATCGCGGACCTGGGCTTTGGACATACTGGCCTTGATGTACGCTGGGGTTCCCGGGCGGCAGGCGGCTTTGTTGGCGAAGAGCCAGGCTGGGCGCACAGCGTTCGCTCAAAGCCTCCAGCATGTTCAGGATTTGGGGTTGGTTGCACGCAACCCTGGCCACGGACATCCGTTGCGGCCCGAGTTCCGACTGACGGACATGGGCAAGATTTACGGCGCCGTGGCTGCGCGTGCCCTGACGGCAGCCGCGCAGGCGGACGAGCCCGCGTTATTGCGCAAAACCTGGACCCTGCCGGTGCTGGTTGTAAGCGGAACCCCGCAGTATTTTTCCCAGATCAAGCGCGCATTGCCGCCCATCACGGATCGTGCGCTCTCACAATCGATCAAACAGATGATTGCCCGGTCATGGCTGCGGCGGGACGTTGACCTGGGGGCGTATCCTGTGCGGCCGCAATACATGGTTGCAGCCGCCGGTGCGGAAATCCGCGCTGCGTCTCTGGCGGCGATGGCCGCCAGATAACCGTTTTCGATTCAGCGGCTTAGGCCAGCATCACCATCGGGTTTTCGAGGTTTTCAACGATGGCTTGCAGGAACTGCGCCCCGAGCGCACCGTCGATAACCCGGTGGTCGACGGACATGGTCACCGACATCACGGTCGCCACGGTCAGTTCGCCATCCTCGCCAACAACCGGCTTTTTGACACCTGACCCAACGGCCAGGATGCCGCCATGCGGCGGGTTGATGACCGCATCGAAATTGTCGATGCCGAACATGCCGAGGTTCGAAATGGCAAAGCTGCCGCCCTGGTATTCATGGGGGGCCAGTTTGCGGTCGCGCGCGCGGGCGGCGAGATCTTTCATCTCTGCCGAGAGCGCCGAAAGCGATTTCATATCGGCATCCTTGAGGACCGGTGTGAAAAGGCCACCTTCAATCGCCACGGCCACGGCAACATCCGATGGTTTCAGCTTCAGGACCCGGTCACCGGCCCAGACCGCGTTGCAGTCGGGAACTGCCTGCAGCGCCAAGGCGCAGGCCTTGATGATAAAGTCATTCACCGACAGTTTCACACTGCGCCCTTCAAGTTGTTTGTTCAGCTGGCTGCGGAACTTGAGCAGCGCGTCAAGCTTGATATCGT
>CAWUIW010000139.1:0-9032 GCA_963922515.1 uncultured Rhodobacterales bacterium
GTAATGCAGCTTGGTCACAAAAGACATACCGGTGCGGAAAAGCGGATTATCGTGCAACATGATATCCAGCGTGCCGCCTGCGTATTTCAGCTTTTGCACGGCCCAGGCATCAAGGCTCCAAGGTGACAGCATGCGCGCCTCTATCTGAGGATGATAAACAGAACGCCACTGTGCCTCCGGATCACCATGGAGCTGCATCGATGTGTAAATGTCTTCGGACACGTGGAACCGAAAAGGTTGCAAGGCCACCGATCTGGGCGGCAGCGTTTGCTTGAACCGTCGGCCGGCCCTTTGCAAATCGGCGGCCTTTCGTTTGAGCGCCGCGTCAAAAACGGCCTCGCGTCGATGAATGGATCCCGCGCCACAACAAAACGAGGCGCCATGCCGATTGCGACGGCGTTGAATGACATCGAAGAACAGAACCGGATCCGCGAGAAAAGGATCTGCCCCAACGCGGGTCCGGCCCGTAACCCACGCCAAACTCGCCCCGACCATGCCAGCGGCCCGCCCCAGCCGCGGACGCAAGACGTTTTCCCACGTTCGACCCTGGGGCACGTCGTAGAACCAATGCGGGGTTTGTACCCAGGCAACTTTCGGATCCCGAAAGTAACCCAATGTATGCGTCAGAAAGGTTGGAAACAGCCGCGTGTCCGCGTCGCAGATTGCGACAAAGTCCCCGTCGGTTTGAAACAAGGCGTTCCGCAGGTTACCCGCCTTGAAGCCTTCATTTGTGTCGCGCGCGATGTAGTGAATGCCAGTGGCTTGCGCCATCGACGCAAACTCTGGGCGATGTCCGTCATCCAGCAAGTAGAGGTTCACACGCACGTTTGCCGGCACCTCAATCTGCTGCGCGTCGAGGATCGACGGGCGGACGACGTCAACATCTTCATCAAATGTCGTGATAAAAACATCGACCGAGATCTCGCCGCCGTCACCCGTCAAACCGGCGTCGGCTCGCGTGGCGGGCACCGTCCGGCGGGGTGTGTCACCCTCTTTCCAGATATCGAAGTAGAACAGAAGCGTTCCCAGAAAGAACAGCGTCTCTGCCGTGGCCACAAGGATCGAAAACAGTGGGGCGTCCGGGTTCATGGACGCGGTCCAACGCCAATAGAGATACTGGGCCCCGGCCCCGGCGGCAGCACCGGCCAGAACATGCCACACCACCTCTCGCGCGTTCGAGAAAGCGGGGAAGCGCGGGGCGACACGGTCTTCAAAGGAAACGAAGTAGGGATGCGGCATTTAAGTGGAAAAACTCGGCAATATGGGCAGCTTACAAGCGGGGGCGGATCAGGGCGTCAGGACCCATTGATTGCGGCAAAATCTGAAAGAAACCTTTCCGCAACCCGCAAAATAGCATCGGATTCATTGCCCGAATGATCTTTGGCCCGAGTCCCGGTCGAGTAAGACCATACACCCGCGGACACCTTGGTTTGCAAGTTCCGGGTGAGCAGGACTGTTTGGGTAAGGGTGGCAAAAACCGAAAATGTGTAGACGCATCCATCGTCATCGTCGTGCCCGGTATAAGAAAAGAAGATTTTCAAGTGAGGCTGCCCGGCAATTTGCTTGACGGCATCCGGATGCACGATCTGCAATCCGGCTGCGGAAAAACGAGTTTCGAATTGCGATTGCAGCTTTTCCCCGAAATCGCTGGCCCCGTCTGGCGGCGGTTTCAGGTTGGAAATGTCAAAGGCGATCTTGGTCAGGCCGCGCAAGGGTTCGAGTTTGTCGGATATGTCCATTTGTTCGGGCTCGAAACCCAAAATGACTTCTGGATCCATATGCTGACAAATGCGAGGGGCATCAGGATGCTCAGCCAAGCGGCCTTGGGCCAGTGCCCGACCGTCCATCATGCCGAACAGTCGATACATCCGCTCGTTCGCGCTGTCTTCCAAAAGACGCGATGTGAAATTGGTCCAAGTGCGGCAGTCCGCATCGGTGGCACAGTCTGGATCCGGGATTTGCACCCGCTCCCAAAGGATCCAGAAGCGATCAGATTGCTGTGACGCGACGGGCAAGGCACAAGCCAAGGCCAAACCAAGTACGAGCATGAGCCTACCAATCACAACGCCACCCCCATTTCTCCTTCGCGGGCCAAATGGATCCGATTCTGAGCGGCAGCTGCCGCCGCTGGAGGCATCGTTCGTTCCACCGTTTGGGAATAGACCGGGACGGAACCATTTGGGCCACAAACCCGGTGAAAGACATGGGTGTTCGATCCAAGCACGGTCCCCGCCAGAACAACCGATCCATGCAGCTTGCAGCCACGCTCAACGACACAACCAGCGCCGATGTACGCTGGACCGGTTACCTCGGCCCCTGCGTGTATAACAGCATCTTCGCCGACATAGACTGGCCCCGTGATCCGTGCACCACGGGTGATACGTGCCTCGGGTGCGCGCCAGATACCCGGTGCGGTTTGGCGCGCGTCCGGCAGGGTGATCCCCGACGGCGCCGCAAACCCGGCGGCTACGGTTTCCAACAAGTCTTCGGCTGTGTTGATCGTGTAGGCGCGGGATTGCGCATGGTAGGCGTCGATCGGCGCGTGTTCAGCCAGGTCGCGCAGTATGTCGGCGACACTGGATGTCGCAGGGTTCTTCGATACCTTGTCAACCGCCGCTGGGGACAGCACACAGACCCCGGGTTTGCCCGGGTCCATGACAAAACCGCTGCTGCCCGGCGGCGCCAGGCGCCCTCCTGGCGTGAGGATCAAGTTGGTGGGTTGAGGCCCGGCTGGGCTCGCCGGGCTTGGCACCGCGACCGTTGCCCAAGCGCCGCGCGATATGTGCTGATCCAACATCTTGGCAAAATCCACATTCGCCAGCACGCCGGCCTCCACCAGAATGATGGGCTGAGAGGTATCTCCAAGCGCATCACGCATACCGAGGATGGCACCTGTCCCACCTGCGGTTGGTAATGTGATCACCGTTTGGCCGGTACACCCGGCCGCGCTGGGGGCCCGTGGGCTCAGCGCGGCATTCGCCCACAGCAGCACATTGTTTAACCCGAAACTCGCAAGCGTCCGAACCTGCCGCTGCAAAACCGTGCAGCCCAAAAGATCAAATGCCAAGAGGTCGCTGAGGCCGATCGAGCGCAGCGCGGCATCCGGTTCAGGATGACCCAGAACGGCACATTTGAGGCCACGCAATCGATGCGCAGCGATCGATGGCGAGTTGCGCGCGCTGTCGCGATCCGGATAGACCGGCAGAACTTGGCCAAGGCCATAGTGTTGGGTCAATGCGCTGACGCGGTCATTGCCGTCGAAAAAAGCAATAGGAAGTCGCGCTTGAAGGTCACTGTAAACCTCTAGCAAGGCGCCGAGTCCGGAGGGGGTCATCCGGCCAATACCGGACAAGTCGATCAATGCCGCGGATCGGGACGTGGAAAGCAGATCGTCTAATGCGGCGCGCAGCGCTGTTGCAAGGCGGGACGTGGCACGAGACGTGCGGATTTGTACCACCGGCACTGGATTCTTGCTGTCAGAAATGACGATCACGTCAGCGTCTCCTGTTTGACCGTTGAAGAAGATGAACGCATTCGGAATGGCCCGAAGGTCGGGAACGGACCCAAACCAACAAGCCAGCCCAAAGCGCGGAGTTTCGACAGCCCCCAGACAAACACGCATGTCAGAGGCACGGTGTACGCGATTTTGGCTGCAATCCGTGCGATCGGCGCCCAATGCGTGCCCCGCAACAAAATTTCCGCTTGATCCAAAAACAGCGGATGGCACAGGTAAATTCCAAACGAATACGGCGCCAGCCGCGATAAAACCGAAGGCCAGGCCGCGTTGGCCAGCGACATGCAAATCGCAAACAAGACCAAGGGCATCAAGAAATCTGCCCAGTACCCCGGTGTATAATCGAAGGGCCATTCCCCGGTGACAACGGTCTTGTGCGCAACAATCAGCTTGATCAGGAACAGCAGACACCCAAGAAAAATGGCGGCCGGGGCCCAAAGCGCACGATCCTGGGGCGTGACGCGGTGCCAAAGACCCAGCAAGGCAGCGGCAGCGAAACCATAGCCTGCATAAGTCAAAATCTTAACGGCCCGCACCAAGTACGGAAGCACATCTGTCCCCCAAAACTGCGAGAAGATCACAGCATCCAGCTCTCGCTTGACCAGCAAGCAGGCGAACACCGACAGACCAAACATCGGCACCCGGTATGCCACACGAAAGAGCGGAAAGAGCAGCAAAAGCCCGAACAAGGTGGGAATGAAGTGCATGTGGTACTTCACGTCGCCCAGAAAAAGGAACCCGACCCATGCCAAGGGGTCAAGTAACTCCGCCAGCGCCGCGGGGCCGTAGCCATACACATCTGCCTTTATCAGCCCGTAGACGCTGTAAATCAAAGTCCAGGCCACGAAAGGTATCAGCATGCGCCGGGCCTGTTCGGCAATCGTGGAGCTGTATCCCCGGGGCCTGATTTCCAGCGATTGGAGCAGCAAGAATATGGAAATGATCAGAAACAGCTCTGTCCGCGCCGTGTACAAAACGGCGCGCAGCAGCATCGGCGCCACCCGTTCCGCCAGTTCTGCATCAGGGAACGGCTGACCCGTTGCATCCGCAGTCGCGTGAAGCCCGACCATGGAAAGACCGGCGGTCAGGCGCAACGCATCGATCCAGGTTTGTCGTGTGGAAGTCTGTCCGCTCATACCGGTCCCAAGTGCTCTTTTCAGGACCATGCAAAGATTCGACAAACAATAAGTAAATTTGCGCTCAGGTTTTGACTGCAGGTCAAATTAGCGGTTAACTCATTATTATACCTTCACATCTAATTCAGAGTAGTGGAGGCAGCTATGCGCATTTTCTTCAAAGTATCTATAATTTTCGCTTTTTTGCTTAACCTGTTCCCTGAGACAGGCAGAGCGCAGAGTGACGCTGATTTATGCGAGGACATTTTCAAAAAATACCGTGTGCGTAGTGATCTATGCGATACAAATGAGAAACAGGATATTGAAGACACGCAATTGTCGCAAAGAATATTGGAAAGCCACATCTTTTTTGAAGGTGGAACCACCTTGTCGCCAGCAGCCCAAGCGCAGTTGGAAACGTTGGTTGCAGTCTTGGAAACATCTTTGCTCAAGCAAGCTTGTGTGCGGATCATTGGTCACTCTGACACCTCTGGACCCGCAGAAGGCAACAGAGAAATTTCTTTGAAACGAGCGCAAATGGTTGCCGCCTACCTTGCAGAAAACCTAAACGATCGCGATCGAATACTTGAGATCTTGGCAGCTGGCGAAGATACACCGCTCGAGGGAATTCCCGGAAGTTCAAAGAGAAATAGGCGTGCTGAGATCCAACTAAAAACTTGTGATACTTATACATTTGCACTTCGATAAAAATTGAATCACCTTTCAACAATTGATTGAGAAAAACAGGATATCCGTTCATCGGGCATTTACGCAGCTCCCCATAAATCTATCGCGAGCGATTTATGAGGTGCACCATGCCCGAAACCGGCACAAATTCCACAACGTCCAGCCTGCTTGCTGACGCGGCAGAACAACAAGGCTCCGCAAGTGGGGACCAACTCACTGGTACCGACGGGCGAGACGACATCGACGCCGGCGCCGGCGACGATATGGTCGCCAGCGGGGATGACATCGACCGTGTTCTCGGCGGTCAGGGCTCGGACGATATTGAAGCGGGAACGGGCAATGACCTCGCCGCAGGTGACTACGTCAGTGAAGAATGGCAATTGGTGGATGGCGAATGGGTCTATGACCCCAGTCGTGTAGATCCGACAACCAATCAGATTGCCGGGGATACGGATCAATACAACGACACGATAACAGCCGGTGATGGCCGTGATGTCTTGCTTGGTAACCTGGGTGATGACCTGCTGGACGCAGGCGGCGGACGCGACCGGATCAATGCGGGTTCTGGTGACGATACGGCTCTCGGCGCGGACGGAGATGACAAGATAAACCTAGAGGCCGGCCATGATGTGGGGCATGGCGGTCGCGGCGCGGACACGATCAACGCGGGCGCCGGCAATGATCTGGTGCATGGTGACCTGGGCGGTCTAAACATGCTCGACACCGGCGACAAGTCCGCCAGCAGCTTTGCGCAGCACGGCGCATCGGGCGCCTGGACCGTGTCTGAAACCGAGGGCGGTCATGAAAGCATGTCGCAATCAATCGAAACGGTCAGTGGCGAAAGCTATGAGCTCAGCTTTGATCTTGCCGCCAACTTGGCAGGTGGGGCTTTGGCTGGCACGGTGGAAGTGCTGTGGAACGGGGAAGTGGTCGATACCATTTCGGTCAGCAGCGGAGTTTACGAAACTCACACAATCACCCTTGAAGGAACCGGAGATGCCAGCGAGCTGACATTTCGAACGGTCGAAACCGAGGCGCCCTATACAGGCCCCCAGATCGACATGTCCGGCCCGGTGTTCAGTTACGAAAAAACGATCAATCTCGGTGGAGAAGAACTTGCGGTCGACGCCTTCGCTCCAGCACAGGCCAAGCTCTATCAAGTCATCGATGGTCAACTGAAGGTTTTTGACACCGAAACAGAAAGCTACTCTGATGTCGGCCCGTCACCCGGTTTCAAAATAAACTCGGTCGGCTTTAACGTAGAAGACGATCTGATTTACGGCATCGCCAAGTCCGACGGTGTGGACGCGTTGGGCGTGCCGGTTGCCAGCCGCGACCTCGTGATGATGGACGCCGAAGGCAATGCCTACAAAGTCGGCAAGGCCCCGTATGGTGATTACGTCGGAGATTTCGACGGCTCTGGCAACCTGTGGACCTTTCACACCAGCCTGAACCGCATGACCCGCATCGATGTGGATGGGCAAGACGCGAACGGGAATCCCCCCACGGATACTTTCCATCTGCCCGCGAACCTGTTCACCGGCAGGTTATATGATATCGCCTACAGCGCAGATGAAGGCGTGTTCTATGCGGTCGAGGCGCCCACAACGAATGGTGGCACCGGCCAGGTTCACCGGATCGACATCGACGCGGTCGATGAAGGCGGTCACCCTGAAATCACCTCGATCCCGCTCAACGGTACCTTGTTTGACGGCGTGATGAGCCAGGGCATGGTGGCCGGCGCCTACGGCGCGGTATTTCTTGACGGCTCAGGCAACCTGTTTGTGGGACTAAACCGGGGCGATCATGACTTCGATGCATCAACCGGTGTGCAAGGATCCATCTATCAGGTCCATGCAGATTTCCAGGCCGGGGCTGCATATGCCGAGTTCAAAGCCGAAGCTCAGACCACGGGGTCGAACGATGGCGCCGTTGATCCACGCGCCGTCGACCCCTTTGCTCCGGTTGACACCGACGCGACGCTGCTGATCCGCAACCCATCCCTACAAAACCTGACGGGCGGAAATGACAATCTCCGAGGCGGCGAAGGCGACGATACGATGTTTGGCGAAGCCGGGACCGACACGCTGCACGGTGGACAAGGGCAAGACAATCTAGACGGCGGCGCAGGCGAGGACCGGCTATACGGCAATGCCGGACACGATGTCATGGACGGTGGCGCGGGCAAAGACACCTTGGTGGGCGGTGGCGGTCACGACACATTGGACGGTGGTGCAGACAATGATTTCCTGACGGCCGGTGGTGGCAATGACAGCTTGGCTGGCGGCGACGGAAACGACAAACTTGTTGGCGGCGCGGGCAACGACACGCTGGCCGGCGGCGCAGGCGACGATCATTTGTGGGGCGGCCAGTGGTCCGCCGACGGAGGATCGGACACGTTTGCAGTGGCACAAGGCGGGGGTAAGGACATGATCCATGACTTCGAAACCGACCATGACGTGATCGATTTATCCGCCTATGGCCTTGAATTTGCAGATGTAACAGCCGTCATGGACGATCAGGGTTGGGCGACCGTCATCGACCTGAGCGGTTTCGAGGGCGCTTCGGCCAACGACAAGGTGATTCTGAAATCCGTCTCGGCAGATGATCTCGACGAGGACAACTTCCTGCTGTGACGCAAGCTCTTCAAGGCGGATCAAGCCAAAGCAAGGCCGCACCGGTGGCCTTGCTTCGATTGCGGCGTCTGCTTGCGCCGCTCCTTGTCTACAGTTTCGCCACGAACCTGGCGATCCTGATAAGCCCTATTTTCATGATGCAGGTTCTGGACCGGGTGGTTCCAAGTGGCAACCTCGGGACGTTGTACTTGCTTTTGATGATCGCGTTGCTGGCACAGGCGGCCAGCGGGTTTGTCGAGTATACCCGGGACCTGAGCCTGCACCGCAGTGCTCGATGGGCCGACGCACTGTGCCGCCCCCGATTGTTGCAACAAAACCCTGATGCGCAAGCAGAGGGGCTCGACCATCTGAACCTGCTGCGCGATGTCTTGTCCGGTCCGCGTGCCTTGGCTTTGCTGAACCTGTTCTGGTTGCCCCTGTTTGTTCTGTGCCTTGGGCTCATTCATCCTGGTTACTTGTTTTTACTGGTCGCCATTGTCGGCCTTTCAGCCGCGGCCAAGGCTGTCGCCACCGGGTTCAACCAGGATCGCACGGATCGCACCGCCCAGTTGTTGGACCATGAAAAGGCGCTGCTTCGGCAGCTGGAACTGATCGGTGTTCAGCCAAGAATGCAGCATGTATCTGCCAACATCCTGTCGCGCTTCGGGGCGAACATGCGCGAACGCGACGGCCTGGAAGACGCGATCGACCGAACCGGTCTCGCATCCGGCGGCTTGTCATCATTTTTGCGGATGGCCGCGCAGCTTCTGGCCTTGTCATTGGGTGCGTATTTCGTGTCGCAAGGCACGTTGACGGCCGGCGGCATGATTGCCGCTTCGCTGATCACCGCGAAGGCCATTGCCATAGCCGAGCAATCTTTGGAGGCCGCGGCAAGCGGACCCGCAGTCTGGACCGCCTTGCGTGCGTTGGCACGCACCCCCGCCACGGATCTCACAGAAACCGAAGCGCGCCCGTTGAACGGTGCATTGGCCTGTGACGGCCTTATCGTGCCCCGCGGCGGCGGCCATCCCCCAAGGCTGGATCGCATTCGGTTTGAACTTGCCCCTGGCACATGCCTGGGGATCATTGGCGATGCCGGTG
>CAWUIW010000140.1:0-9025 GCA_963922515.1 uncultured Rhodobacterales bacterium
GGCTGAACTGAATTCTCAGGCGGCGCGCATTCGCGACAAACAGCGGCGTGGGGTCAACGTCGGCGAGGATGATGTCCAGTTTCTCGAGCACATCGGGAAGCGTGTCCAGTTTGTCACGGAACTGGTGAAACAAGGGCAGGAGCGCAGAAGATGATGCACGCAAGGCACGCGGCGGTTGACGAGTACGTGGCGGTTGATTTGCCAAAGTCAGATGATGGTCGGCGGCTTATAGGGGTGCGCGGTCTGCTCGAATGGGCGTTTGGAGTCGAATGCGCTAGACTTGAGTTTGACGATGTCGTTGGCGTTGGTCCAAGTGGCTTTGCAAATCGCAGCAGCACCGCGAACATATGTGACATGTTGGCGCTTGGCGACGAACCTGGTGTTGGCGTGAAGGTTGACCAGTTTGTTGGGCAGAGCCATCCCCATCCTGACGCGGATGTTGTCGTCGGCGCCGTGCGAAACACTTTGATCTGGCCGGACGCCGTCATGGTGGCACAGTACGCGAGAAGCGCGCAATTGCCCGTCTGGGATCTGGGCGCGCCGGTCGTGACGCCACGTCGACAGTCGCGCGGGCGATATGCGGGCGGCAAAGTGAAAACCGAAGCAGGCGATCCGATCCGGTACAAATCAAAGCGGGGATGGGTATCGTGTAAGCCACGATACTGCCCGGTCGATATCTATCCAACGGCACAGCAAATCAGTGCCGCGCGTCGTGGTTATTTGAACTGGTACTCATGCTTGATGTCCGTCCGGTCAGCGATTCCAAGCGATGATCTGAAGAAATTCGTGTTAACGAAGGCGATGCCAGTCAGACAGCCTTGGAAAAAAAACAGTTGACTGAATTTCAATTCTGTTGACTTATGCACAGCGAACCGAATTGCGCCCGCAGGAAACTGCTGGGCGTTTTTTCGTGTGTGACAGGGTGGAGCAGTGGTCAGCTCGCTTGGCTCATATCCAAGAGGTCGCAGGTTCAAATCCTGCCCGTGCAACCAATACCCAGAGCGCGCGCACCGACAGGCGCGACAGAGAGCGACCCGACTGCAGCGGTGCGGCGGTCGGGTTATTTCATTGAAAGGCTATCGATCCAGTGACTGCGTCCCTGACGTTGGACCACAGCGATTTAACGCGTGGCCTGACACATCTTCAAGCAGAGCAAGCGCCCTATGCCGGTGCGCGCGCTCTGACAGATACGGCATGGGGTGCGGCGCGCGGTCTCAAGGGTCACATGCGGACGGTGTTCGACAACCCGACCAGTTTCACGCAAAACGCATTTCGTGCGGTTGGGGCGAGCAAAAGCAATCTTGAATCGCAAGTCTTGCCAAAAGATCGTGTGGCAGGTCGGCACTACCTCTTCACACAAGAAGAGGGCGGAAGCCGTCCAAAGACCGGTCTTGAAAAACTGTTGCAAAGCCATGTGGCTTTCGATGGCGTCTTGCAAACCGTTGTGCCAGCGGATGACGCAAAGCTGAACCGGTCCGGTAACTTGAGTTCCGCCCAGATCCAGCGGCTGTTGTCTGGTCTTGGGGCACAACGAGACGGTCGTCAGAACACAACGCAGGCGTCCCGCAAGCGTCAGTCGTCGCGCGACACCTATTTCGTGCCGCGCCATGGTTTGGCACCGGGCGTCTTTGCGCGTCAAAGCAACGGGCGTCTCAAAATGATCTTGGCATTCACAGATCGCGCGGCCCGATATCAAAAGCGGTTGGGCTTTGAGGATTTCGTTGCCGATTTCATGGAAGAGAACTATCCCGACGCGTTCTGGAAATGGCTCGACCGGGCTATGGAGGCGCGCAAATGATCTGCGTTTTACCTTTTGGCCATCATCAGATGCAGCTCGGCTTTCTGCCGAGCGCGTTTGCGCCAGAGTGCGTAGGCCAAGATCGGGTTAACGATGATCAGAAATTGTGTGAATATGGCCAAAAAGCCAGCGCCAACGAAGCCGTACACCCAAAAGTAGATAGGGCCAAAGAGAAGTGCCCAAAGCCATGTAAGTCCGGTGCTTTCGTTCATTTGTGCGGCAACGGCTTTAATTTCCTCTTCCCGCCTCACCGCTTCATCAACGCGCGACTCTTCGTCCACACTACAACTCCTGATCCAAACAACTACCCTTGTGTGGGTGGAATCAATGGCGCAATGCAACGTCTTTTTTCTCGGGTCCTTCCTGGCGTCTTTCCAACACGGGTAATTCGCGCCCTGTTTTGTGCGTTTTTTTTGTCTCATCAGATTGTCGTGGGTTGTGGTTGTTGTTGTCGTTTGGTGACCGGCCATGACTGAGGCGGCGGCGATGCTGACCGAGGCAGATTGGCCCGGCCTGACCGATTGGTTGAACGATCATCCTTTGCCGGATGCTGACGACATGGACATGAACATGTCCGAGCTGGCCACCGTGTTCAGCGTTTCAACCAACACGGTCAAAGCCTGGTTGACGCAACCGGACGGTCAAATGCCCTGTGTTCAACGTGGTGGAAATGGGCGCGAATACGTGCTGCGCCTGTCGTGGTGTTGGGCGTGGCGACAAAACCAAGACGCCCAAAAGAAAAGCCGGGCATTGGATCTGGCACGGTTGCAAGGCCATCTTTTTGGCGTTGAGCCAGAGCAAGCGAACCAAGGCTTGTCGCCGAAACAGATCCGCGAAGTGGCGGAGGCGAAAATGAAGCATGCCGAGGCCGCGCGCATGTTGGGCACGCTGACACAAATCGAGGATGTGTATCAGCTGTTCGAACAGGTCTTTGTCAAAGTCCGCAACAGCGCCATGGGTATGTCAGATCGGCTGGAACGCGAATTGAGCCTAACACCGCCGCAAGCCCGTCATGTCGATCGCGCCATGGAAGAAATGCTGACCAGCGTCATCGAAGAAGTTCAGGACAGCGTGATCGGCAAAGACTTTGCCGGGGATATCGAGTTGAATGCGCAATTGGTGAATGAAACATGAGCTTTGAGCGTTACGACTTTGAGCCATTGCCGCCGTATCGCGACCCGCGCGATGCACTGGTCAAAGCGCTGCCGTCTCTGGCACCGCCGCGCAAAATCTCGGTTGTCGAGGCTGCCGAGCAATCCATGCGCGTCAACATCAACAACGCGTGGACCAAGTTTCGCAGAGATACGGTTCCTTACATGATTGAGCCAATGAACATGGCCACGTCGCGGGACTATCGCGCAATGATCTTTGCCGGTCCGTCCCGGTCTGGGAAAACCATGTTGCTGAACGCTGTTTGGGCACACGCAATTACCAGCGATCCGGCGCGGATCGGCTTTTACCTGGATGAGCGCGCGACCCGCGACAGCTATGAACGGAACACGTTTTCGCCAATTGTTCGCAACTCGCCTGATCTTGCCGCCAAGCGTGGGTCGGGGCGCGGTTCCGACACAATCGACAGCAAAATATTCGTGGGCGGCACGCATTTAACGTTGGATCCTGTGAGTGGGGCGCGGTTGCAAGAGCGTTCACTGGGCAAGGCGCTTGCGACCGAGTTCGATCAGTACGGTCCTGATATCGACGGGGAAGGTGAACCACTGACCCTCATGCTTGCGCGGACATACATGGCCGGATCGCGGGGCATGGTCATTGTGGAAAGCTCTCCCCGCGCCCCGGAAATGGACGAAAGCGAGGTGACCGCAGATCCGCATGATGCGCCCAAAGTGCAATACGGCGTTTTTGCGCATTTCCCGAACACCACGCGCGGGCGTCTCTATTGGCCGTGCCCGTGTTGCGGCACACACTTTGTGCCGAAATATGACATGCTGATGGTGCCCGACAGCACGGACGATCAAGAGGCGGGGCAGGCGGCAACGATGACCTGCCCGCATTGTCGCGAAGCGATTTCGCCAGACCACAAATTGGAAATGCTGGCTGCATCGGTTTGGATGCATATGGGTGTCGAGGGCAAGCCCGTCACCCTGCAAAGCGGGGACGTGATCGATACCGACATGCTGGGCTATTGGTTGGACGGCACGCAAGCCGCGTTCATGCCGTGGTCGGATATCGTGGTCAAAATGCGTCAGGCAGAGCGAGCTTTCAAAAGCACGGGTGACGAAAGCCAATTGCGTTCTGTCATCAACACGCGGATCGGCGCGGCATACCGTTTGCGAGCTGGAGCCGGTGGCGAGATTTCGTTGGACGATCTTTTGCGCAAAGCGGAGGCCACGCCCGCGCGCCAAGCCTTCGCGCCGGAGTGGACCCGCTTTATTACGATATCGATCGATACGCAGGCCACATATTTCAGCGTAGGTGCAACCGCTTGGGGTTTGGATGGTCGGCACCAGCCGATTGATCGCTTTGACCTGAATACGCCGCCTGACGGGCCAGATGGTCCGGCCAAGCGCGTCTTGAAGCCCGGCGTGTATGCGGATGACTGGTCGGTTCTCGACGCGCTGGAAACGATGCGCTGGACGGTTGACGGCTCTGATTGGGAATTGGGGGCAGTATGTGCAGCCGTTGACATGCAGGGCGAACGGGCAACGACCGACAATGCGTACAAATTCCTGAGGCGGCGTCGGTCCGAGGGCAAGGGTACGTTTTGGCATCTGTCGCGCGGTCGTGGAGTTCAAAAGAAAAAAGAATTCCGCGACCGGGTTTGGCAGGCCCGTCCAGAAACGGTTTCAGGCAAATCGAAAAAAGGGCGCGTGGCCAAGGATATCGTCATTCTGAACATGGCCACGGATCGCTTGAAAGACGCGGTTTCGGCGAGCCTGGTCATGTCTGAAATCGGGCCGAACTATTGTGGGCTGGGCGACTGGATGAGCAAAGACCAGTTGACCGAATTGACCGCTGAGCGTCGGGATGACGATGGTCATTGGTCCAAGCGCCCCGGCTTCGTGCGCAACGAAAGTCTCGACCATCTGGTACAGGCGCGCGCGCAGTTCATCATCATCGGTGGCGAACGACTTAACCCGGACGCCCCGCCAGACTGGGCGCGTTTGGACGCAACAAATCCCTTTGCGCGCTTTGTGAGTGAGCCGGAAAACGCCCCGGTTCAAAGCACCGACAGCCCAACAGCACCGGCATGGATTCCAAAACGGGACAATTGGCTATGACTGACACCGCGACGCAGCTTGCAACCATCAAAGAGATGTATGCCAAGGGCGTGCTGAGCCTTGAGCAAGGCGGCGAAAAGGTGACGTTCGTGTCAGGCGATGAGATGCGGCGGCGGATCGGGGAGCTTGAAGCGCAGCTTGCTGCGGAAACCGGCGGATCATCGTCGAGCGGTGTCCACTACCCAACATTCAACAAGGGTCTCTGACACGTGGCATTGCATTGGACGGACAAAGCGCTTGCGGTTGTGGCACCTCAAGCGGCGATGAGACGTGTGTCGGCGCGTCTCGCCTTGCGCAACATGTCAGCCTATTACGATGCGGCCAGCGGGGGTGGGCGCACGGGGTCCTGGCGCACGTCGCGGGGTGATGCGAATGCATCCAGCGGACGGCGGTCGCGGCTGGCTTTCATTTCGCGCGACATGGTGCGCAACAATCCGATTGCGACCGGCGTTGTACAGACCATTGTCGCGCATACCGTTGGCAAGGGCATCATGCCCAAACTGGAAGGCATCGACGACGAAACGCTTTTGAAAGACGGCAAGACGCGCCTGGAAAGGCACCTAAAGTCAAAGGCCATTGATTGGCGGGGCCGGGAATCGCTGGCCGGGCTGCAAAGGCTGATCAAGTCAGCTCTGGTGACGGATGGCGAGGTGCTGATCGTTCTGCATCCCGGTGGGCAGGGAACCTATCCAAAGCTGGAAGTTCTGGAAATTGACCATCTCGACGACGGGGCGTTTCGCGCGGATGTCGCGGGCGGATATGTGCAGGACGGCATTGAATATGACGCCAACGGCCAACGTGTTGCTTACCATCTTTTTGATGAGCACCCCGGCGCGCAGGGCTGGTTCAATTGGAAGGGGCGGGCGGTATCGCGGCGTGTGCCTGCCAGATTTGTCACGCATGTGTATCGGCAGGACCGGCCCGGACAAGAGCGCGGTGTGTCGTGGTTCGCGCCAGTTGCGTTGCCGCTTCAGGATCTGGCGGATTACGAAGATGCCCAGCTTGTGCGCCAGAAAATCGCGGCCTGCTTTACGGTGTTTCGCCACACCAATGATCGCACCAGTTCGGTGCCTGCATCACTGTCGCCCGGTGCAATCGTCGATGTATCCGGCGAGGATGGCTATGAATTTGCCGCGCCGCCTGGTGTTGAGGGGTACGACGAATTCACGCGCGGCCAGTTGCGGCGGATCGCCAAGGGCATGGGGATCACCTATGAGGCGTGTTCGGGCGATCTGAGCAACGTCAATTTTTCATCCGCCAAGATGGGGCGGATGGAAATGGATCGCAACGTCGAGGCGTGGCAATGGCTCATTCTGATCTACCAGTTCCTAGAGCCTTTAGGGCGTTTGTTTCTGCAGGCTTGGGCGCTTGAGACGGGCAACCCCAAACGCATGTCGGAAATTCTGGCGGCAAAAGTCGACTGGGTGCCGCCCGCCCGTATTCTGATCGATCCGGCCAAGGAAATTCCGCCGCTTGTCGATGAGGTGCGCGCCGGGCTGACCAGCCGACAGCGTGCGGTGACGTCTTTGGGCCGTGACCCGGATCAGATCCATCAAGAGCAAGTCGAAGACATGAAACAGGCTGACAGAGATGGCCTGATTTATGACAGCGACGGGCGCTATCACGCAAAACCGGCACCGCCTGTTGCGGGTGCAAATCAGGAGGCGAACGCCAATGAATGAAATTTATCTCTACGGGACCGTGGGCGAGGACTTTTGGGGCGGCGAGTGCATCACGGCAGCGGGAGTGCGCGATGCAATCAGCGGTCTGACGGGTGACCTGACCGTCTATCTCAATTCAGGTGGCGGATCCGTGTTTGAGGGGATTTCCGTTTACAACCTGCTCAAAGACTATGACGGCAATGTTCGCATTGTGGTGCAGGGCATTGCCGCTTCAATTGCGAGTGTCATTTCTGCGGCAGGCGACGACATCGTCATGGGTGATGGGGCCATGATGATGGTGCACGATCCGGCCAGTTTTTGGACTGACGGGCGCTGGCCCGAAGACGATCACATTCAGACCGCAAAATCGCTCGGTAAGGCCGCCAATAGCATGGCCAAGCTGTATGCGAAACGCACGGGCCTGCCGGTGGATGAGGTGCGCGACATCATGAAGTCCGAAACCTGGATGGATGGTGATGACGCTGTCGAGATGGGGTTTGCAACGGAACTGGCGCAGGATCCCGCAACTGTCCAAGACGCGGTCGCCTTTGACTACGGGCTTTACGAGAACGCCCCGCAGCACCTCAAGGCGGCGTCGCGGACGCTCAAATCCAAGATTTCTCAACCGGCCCTTGTGGCCATGATTGCGGGTCAGCCCGCGCAACAAAGGAGCCTGACGATGGCGAAAAAACCAACCGCAAAGCACAGCGCCCCGCGCGCTGGTAACGACAGCCTGGTCGCGGCGGCTGATGACGAAAACATCGACGCGGTCGACGAAGAGGATACGCTTGAAGGCGCATCTGGCGATGACACGATTGAAGGTGCGGCTGGCGCGCCGGTGGTCGCCGATGACGAAGATCCGGTCGATGCCGAAGACGATACGGATGATGACGCCGCGCCAGCGACGGCAGCGGTGTTGACGCAGATGACGGCGCAGTTTGGGCTGCCCGCGACGGTTGCCCAGCACATGATCTCAAATGCCATGACCCCGCTGCAGGCATCAGCGCATTTGGCAAAACAAGTACAAGGAGAAAACCCGATGACGCAATCGAACCGTCGCGGACCGGTGCGGACGGCCATTATCCGCGATGAGCGCGAGACAATGCGCGCAGGCATGGTGGGCGCGCTGGTTGCGCAAATGGGCCGCGCGCGTGAAGTTGACGGACCGGCACGGCAATACATGACCATGTCCTTGGTCGAAATGGCGGCAATGGCCATTGGCCACACTGGCCCCTTGCGCACGGCGGCGGATCGCATCGCGGTGTTTGAGGCTGCCAGCCATTCGACATCGGATTTCCCGGCGATCTTTGAGAACGCGTTGCACAAGCGACTGTTGGCGTCTTACGTGGCGCAGCAACCGACCTTCAAACTGATCGCGGAACGCCAAGACTTCGAGGATTTCCGCGAAGTGCCGTTGGTTCGGGCGGGTGATTTCCCCGAGCTGCAGAAGATCGGTGAAAACGGTGAAATCAAGCATGGCACGTTCGGCGAAAGCAAGGAAACAGCCATCCTGTCGAGCTATGGGATTCAGGTCAGCATTTCGCGGCAGATGATGATCAACGACAATTTGGGGGCCATTGACCGCGTCCTGTCGAACTATGGTCAACGGGTCGCGCAATTCGAGGATAAGACGTTCTACGCCTTTGCCTTAGCTGCCGCTATGGCCAACGGAACAGCCATGTTCCACGCTGATCACAATAACCTTGCCTCGTCTGGCGCGGCGCTGTCCGTCTCGTCGGTGGATACCGGTTTGCAGGCCATGGTCACCCAAAAGGGCCTTGGGGGTGATGTGTTAGGCATTGTGCCGACGATCATCCTGACCGGCGCAAAGCAGTCGCTCAAAGCCAAGCAGCTTATCGCAGAAGTGACGCCGGCCAAATCGACAGATGTGAACCCCTATTCGGGTGACTTCACACATGTGCAAACACCGCGCATCACAACGAATGCATGGTTTCTGCTGACTGGCCCGGATGCGGCGGGCGGCTCTAACTGGGTCTACGGCTATCTGGACGGTGCAGAAGGTCCGCGCACCCGGATGGATGAGCCGTTTGGGCGGCAGGGCATGTCGATGTCTGTCGAGCTTGATTTCGGCGTCGGTGCGCAGGACTTCCGCTACGGGTACAAGAACCCCGGCGCAGCATAACGCCACCACAAAAAACGGACATGCGCTGTCTGGGCGCGTGATTTCGAAAAGGGCCCCTTTGGATGGGGCCTTTTTCGTTTCTCAATTCAAACCTTCGAGGTGACACATGAAAAATTACATTCAAATCGGTGAGAACATCACCATCACGGCGACGGCGGCCGGAACGTCGGGCAGTGGCCTTTTGGTG
>CAWUIW010000141.1:0-9024 GCA_963922515.1 uncultured Rhodobacterales bacterium
GCCCGACAATGGAAAAGGATCCAAGCGTGAACCCGTCCTGGGTGCGCCACGTGCTGTCAACGACCTGGCCCTCAAACACCACACGGCCGCCCGTGGCGGCGGCCAGTTGGTCCGCCAACTTGTTTGGGGCGTCCCGGCCCGCGCGCAGGATTTGCCCGACCTTGCGCGCATGGGAAAGCGTCCGGGGGATCAAGGCGCTGCGCAAGGAGGTCGCCGAAAGGGCATGATCGACGGCGGCGATGTCGTTGCCGCTGACCACTGCCAACGCGCGCACAAGTGTTTCGGCGCGTTGATCATCTGCGATGTTTTCCAACACCATAACTTCGCCGCGCGCATTCGTCGTGACAATTGGGCTCGCAGGCAATCCATGGAGATAGTAGGCCGAATGCGTAATCTCTGGAACGGCGCGGCCAGCAGGATCTGCGTCAATGACCACACCTTCTTCAAACGCAGCCACATAAAACGGAACAGCGGTGTTGGACCCGCCCAATTCACAGGCGACCGTTCCGAAGATCGGTTGGCCCAGGTATTGACGCATCCGGCGATACGCCAAGAGGATCGGGTGTATGCTGTCGGGGGTGCGGGCGGCGTCCCAGTCCGGCAAATCCGATATCGCCCCCAAAAGATACGGTGTGCATAGCAAGGCATCGTCCGGTACGTCTGGCAGCGACGCCATCCGAAAGGTCTTGCCCGCGGCCACGGCCTCGTCAAGCAGCCCAAGGCCCTCGTCCAACTCGCCGCCACCGCCCGCGCCAAAGAGCGTGGCCCCGATCAGGATATCTTCGACGTCCTCGCGAGAAAGCTCGTTGATCATGTGGGGATAGACTGCAGGCCAAAGGTGAGTTCGGAGACATTCCCCCAAAAATCGGTGCGGGTCCAGCCGATCGTCTCGCCCCTGCGGTGCAACACGACCGATTGTTCGACAAACGGGTCTGTGGCAAGCGTTGCGATACCATCCGCGCCTGACCAGTGGCCTATGGCATGAAGGCCGTCAAAGAGGTCAGCAATGCCGTCAGGTATGCCACCAGCGCCCAGCGCCGAGATCAATGGGCCCGACGCAGGTTTGGCCGTGACCCCGATCCCCAGCACAAAGATCTGGCCTCGGGTGATCAGGTATCCTGCGTAGCCGTCGTTCGAGAGCTTTAGCGCCTCTGCCCCGTCGCCGGCATGTTGATCCCACAGTTCGGTGTAGTCAGCATGAACACCTTCTTCAATCATCCGGCCCTGCTGATCAAAACTGATCGTGCCCACATCCTGGCTTTGGGGGGTCCCGTGCCAGTTTATCTCGCGATGCCACGTACAGGTTCGGTCCTTTAGCGTGACGTGCCCAGCGAAACCTTCGGCTTCGGCCAAGCTGTGCAAGTCGGTCGCAGCCAGCTCGCACAGTGCTCTGGCCTCGCTGATGTCCGGCCGGTCCGCTGGAACCCGCACGTCCGCGTAATGGTGGCCAACCTGCATCCAGTGTACGCGTGTCGAATGATCTTCAAAACCCGGTGCCTTGATCCAGTCACGAACCCAATGCCCTTGAAGATCATCCAGAGTAATCACTCGGCAGCGACTTTTGCCTTGCTCATTGCGGCGATGATGTCATCCGCCGACAGAACGGCACCGGTTTGTAGGTATTCCATGGCGTTCAAGGACGCCTGATGTGCTTCGGGCGATGTGCCGCCGACACAGTCGCCCACGACGCGGCAATAGTAGTCATGCTGGTGTCCATCGACGAAGCTGTAGTGCACGCATACATCGGTCATGCCGCCGATCATGATCAGGGTTTCCGCCTTCAACCCTTTCAAAAGGATTTCAGTTTCAGTGCCAAAGAACACCGAATATCGCCGCTTGTGCACGAAATAGTCTGTCGGGCGCATGTCCATTTCTTCCTCGGCCACCGGGGTGCCAGGCTCGCCTTCAAGACAATGGATGTCTTCTGATCCGTCGAGTTCGCGTCCGTAATCGATCAGATCGCGTCGATGGATTTCCTGAAAAAATATCACCGGAATGCCTTCGGCGTGGGCCGCATCGACCACGCGCTTGGCACGTTCCATGTTTTCTCGATAGCCGGGCATGATCGGGATGCCGGCCTTTTCATCCATAAAGGCCGATTTCTGAATATCGATGACCATCAATACTGGCTGTCCGACAATCGTTGGCTGACGTGGCATGACGTTCCTTTCTTACTTTCGGGATTGGTCTGCGCCCATCAGGCGCGGAAGATCGCCCCAGCGGGCGACAGCGGAAAAAACCACGATCGAGACCGTGAGAAACGTGATCGCGGCGACGGCCATGGTGGGTGTGTAGCCGTTTCGGAGCGAGTTGAAGATCTGAAGCGTCACCGTGGCGTACGAGGACGCTGACACAAAAAAGATCACGATGAACTCGTTGAACGACAGGACGAGCACGAAGAAAAAGCCAGAGATCGTATAGGGTATCGTCTGAGGCAGAACGACTGTTTGAAACGCAACCTTTTCAGTTGCTCCCATCGTGGCCGCAGCATCCAGATGTGCGCGGTCGACGGACTGTAAGCCGATCGATATGGTCACCAGTGGCAAGGCCATCAACAAGATGGCATGGCTGATGACCCCGGCCCAGATTTCGCCCAAACCGCCGGTGAAGGCCCAGAAAAAACCAAGCCCCACACCAAACACGATCGGAGGTACAGCAAATGGTAAGGAGCCAAGGCCAGCAAGGATTTTAGACAGTCGCGATCCTGTGGACCAAAGAAGATAGGCAATGGGCCAAGCAAGGGCGATGGCAAGCGTGGCGGCTCCGATAGCGACGATGATCGAGTTTCCCAAGGCGGTGGTCCAAACCGGCTCGGATACAAAAAACTCACCGAACCGGGCGAATGTCGGGTCCTGTGGTGGAAAGAACATACTGCGGCCAGAGTTGAGCGCCGCCGCGCAGACAACGACAATCGGAAAGGCGAGTACCAAAGCCGCGAGACCCATGTAGAGTGTTCCGATCAAGCGCATCAGCGGGCTTCTCCACGCCGGTTCAACAGATGCCCTAGGTAAAGGCAGATGCTAGCGGACAACAGCAGCATGATGGCCTGCGTCGCGCCAAACGGTGCGTTCAGATTTGCGCCGCGGATGTTGGCATAGATGGCAACGGCGGTCGTGTGCTTGTTGGGGGCGGCAAACACGGTCACGGTCACGTATGTCCCCAGAAGAAAGACGAAGAGCAAAAGGGTTGTGCCGAACAGCGGCAACCGGATCGACGGCAACATGACGGTGCGCGTCACGGTCCAGCGACCCGCGCCCATCGTGCGGGCGGCTTCGGACAACGAAGGATCCAGCCGTGACAAGGCGGGATATAAAAGGATCACTGCATAGGGCCAGACCAGGTAACTCATGGTCAAAATGGTGGCAAAATCGGAGGTTTTGAATTTCACGTTGCGCGGATTGGCCAGCCCCCAATCCCGCAATGTTTGAAACCAGCCAACATCCTTTAGCCATTGGGTCAAACCGGTGGATTTGAAAAGCTTGGGCAGGCCCGAATTGTTGGACAGCAAAATGTCCCAACCCATCACGATAAATACCTCTGAAAGGCACAGGGAAGACATGATGAAAACAAGCCAGATCGCTTGTGCCGACCGCTTCAGCCGACTGAGCAACAGCGTGAATGGCAGAGCGGTCAGTACGGCGATGATCGAGGCAATGATCGCGAAATAGAATGAATAGCCCAACTGCTGAAGGTATAAAAATGTGATTTCGTCCGGCCAAAGGACGCCGACGAAAAAGCGCTGGTAATTTTCCAACGTGAAATCCCAGACCCACGCGGCCCCGTCGATCTTTCGCCCAAACGAGATGGCAAAGACCAAAATGAAGGGCAGCACGCAAAAGGTCACAATCGTGGCTGTCAATAGACCCAGGCCAACCCGCATCGATGGATCAGGGCGCGCTTTGGGCTCTTCGATCTCGCTTTCTTGCGCGTGCATTTCGTCTGCAACCGTCATTCCGCCGCGACCTCGCGCGGGAAGACTTGCAGCGCATCGGGCGGCAACGAAACGACCGTGGCATCGCCCTTGGCAAGTTCCGGAGCATTGGTTCCCGCCGCGTATTCCACGATGATCGCACCAATCTCGGAACGCAGGTGATACTCTCGCAATGGCCCCAAGTCGCGGACAAACATCACATTGGCATTGACTTGGTTCTCGCCAGCTTCGGTGGCGATGCAGGCGCGTTCCGGGCGGATCGCCAGCTTGACGGGACTACCGGTCTGCAACGCGGCCGGAGCTTGCAATTGATAGTTTCCAACCTCGACCAATCCGTGGTTGTAGACCCCGTCAAAGAAATTGGCCTTGCCGATGAACTCGGCGACAAAGGCGTTGGCGGGCTGGTGGTAAATCTGTTGCGGCGGCGCGAATTGTTCCACGCGGCCATTCGACATCACCACGATCTGGTCCGCCATGGTCATCGCCTCGCGCTGATCATGCGTGACGACGATTGTTGTGATGCCAAGCCGTTGCTGCAGCAGCCGCAGTTCAACCTGCATCTCTTCGCGTAGTTTTGCATCAAGTGCCGACATCGGCTCATCCAGCAAAAACACATCGGGTTCTTGCGCCAGCGCCCTGGCAATGGCCACCCGCTGGCGTTGCCCGCCAGATAACTCGCCAATCCTTCGGTGGCCGAACCCGCCAAGCTGCACCGTGTCCAGTAGCGTTTCGGCCCGGTCCAGTGCGGCGTCCTTGGCCATGCCGCCAATGGTTAAGGAATAAGCCACGTTTTCGCGCACGGAATAATGCGGAAACAGGGCAAAGTTCTGAAAAACCATACCAAATTTGCGTTTATGTGCGGGCATGGCGGTGATATCCGTCCCATCCAGCACAATGCTTCCGCGCGTCGGGTCCTCGAGGCCTGCGATCATTCTCAAGAGCGTTGTTTTTCCGCATCCCGAGGGCCCCAAAAGCGCGGTCAGTTCGCCCTTGGCAAAGTTCAAGTCGGTGGGTTCAACGGCGCGGGTGTTCCCAAATGATTTGGAAACACCCTTCAGGACAAGTCCCTTCATCTGGGATCAGGCTTCGGCCAGCATCTTGTCCCAGCTTTCCTTGATGAAGGTTTCGTTGTCCAGATACGCTTCGTATGCGGGCTTGATCGATGGCGTGCCCGAGACGAAGTTGAACTCGTCATCGGTCAGGTCGGTCATTGATTTCTCTACCAGCGGGGCTGTACCGATCTTGCGGCTCATCAAGGCCTGAACTGCAGGTTCAGACGAGAAATTCATGAACTCCTGGGCTTCTGCGGTCTTTTCGGACCCAGAGGTCAGGCACCACGATCCGTAGTCCTGCAGGTTGCCTTCCTTCGGGAAGGTTGGCTTGATCGGGAAGCCATCAAGCGCCATCAGGTTTGCGACGTCCAGATAGTACATCCCAGCCACGACATCGCCGTTCTTCATGGACTGTTCCATCTGGCTCTCCGCAGTCCACCACAACGCAACATTGGGCTTGAGCTCTGCCACTTTTTCAATGATCGCAACGATGCCGTCGTTCGACATCATGGTTTCCGAGCCGTCAAAGAATGTCGCGGCCGTAAAGTCTAAAAGACCGGCGTTGTAGTTGCGACCCAGTCCCAGTGATGCCTCGAACAGATTGCTGTCCCAGAAGTCCGCCCAGCTCGCCGGTGTTTCCACCTCGTTTGGGTTGAACACCATGGCTGAGAACCACGACATCGCGCCAACGCCCTGCGCGCCTTCGTTGCCCTCAAAGACGAAGTAGCTGTCAAGGTTGCCAGCGCCCGGTATCTTAGCCAGATCCAAAGGCGCGATGAGGTCGCCGATCCGGCTGGCTTTGATCATCGTGTCTCGCGCGAATAGCGAAACATCGGTTGGAATGTTCCCGGCTGCCAGAGCTTGTTGCAGCGTGACCAGCCAGTCGGACGAGTTTGGTTGAGTGACGCTTTCCACCTCGATGCCGGTGGCCTTGGTGAACTCGGGGTAAACAAACTCTTTAAAGCTGTTTTCAAAGTAGCCGCCGTAAGAGCCAATTTTTACGGATCGGCTTTGCGCTATCAGCGGTGATGCAAGCGTCGATGCTGCGATGCCTGCGGCACCGGTTTTCAGCAACGAACGTCTGTTCATCTTGTACATCTTACATTCCTTTCGTTTCCCCTTGGACTTTGTCCATGTTGGACAAAGGGCATTGTCATGACCCTGGAAGATCAGCGGGTACCGATAGGTGACGCGTCAACCAAAGCGACCCGAATCGCGCCATTGGTCGCCTCTGCTGCTCTAAAAATGGGCAAATGGCCCTTACGAATGGCTTTTGTTAGTCGCAATAGAGTCGTGTTATCGTCAATCTGTGCAATGTCGGTCGGACCAGAGGCGATGGGGAACTCACATGACGGACATGGGTGACATGGAGCTGCAAGCACTCACAGTTGATGACGCGACCTTGCCGGTCATCGACCTTTCGGGGCTCTTCGCCGGTGACGCCGCTGAAAAAGCCAAAGTCGCGGCCAATCTGGGTGAAGCGGCCCGCACGTCAGGTTTTTTCTATATTACGGGCCATGGCATTCCCCAGTCCCAGATCGATGCCGTTTTTGCGGCGTCCAAAGAGTTCCACGAAATGCCGCGCAGCTTCAAAATGAAGTATTGGTCTGGTTTCACGACCAACCATCGCGGCTATGTTCCGTTCGAAGAAAACGGCAGCTGTTTTCCCAAGATCATCAATTTCAATGATGCTTGGGACATGTCCTTTGAAGCGCCGGCGGACCATCCGGATTATCTCGCCGGATGGCGCATGACGGGCCCGAACGTTTGGCCCGATATACCCGGATGGAAAGACACCATTTCGGGATACTACGATACGATTTTCAATCTTGGCCTGCGCATGCTTGATGCGTTGGCATTGGAACTTGGCGTGCCGCCCGAGGAACTGACCCGCCACATCACCTGCCCGACGTCGCAACTTCGGCTGCTGCGGTACATCGAAAACGAAATGCCGCAAACCAAGGACATCACCGGAATCTCCGCGCATTCGGATTTCGAGTGCTTCACGATCCTGTTGCAGGGCGCTCCGGGGCTGCAGGTCATGAACGCGGATGATGTCTGGATCGAAGCGCCGCCGATACCGGGCACGTTCATTGTCAACATTGGTGATATCTTTGAAACGTGGTCCGGCGGTCAGTTTAAGTCCACGCAGCACCGTGTGATTAACACCGGCAAAGAACGGTATTCGATGCCTTTGTTCTTTGGCTTGGATTATCATGCTATCATCGAGCCGCTGGAAAAATTCCGCACGCCAGAGACGATTGAAAAGTATCCGCCGATCAAGGCAGGCGATCACCTGATGCGAATGTCCGTGCACGCCTTTCGGTATATGGCCGATGCGCAGGCCAAGGGCGTTTTCACACCCGATTACGAAATTCCGGAAGAGAACCCGTTCAAACGCGAAGCCAAAGAGCCGGCAGAGTAACAAATGGAGCCGCATCCGGATTTCCAAAGCATAGACCTACCCAGGGAATTTGAGCTTGGGCCATTCCAATTGACGCGTTTGTCTCCGGATTTTGTCGAAGAAGACTTTGACGCGGTCATGGCGACGGCTGATCTCATGGAGGGTGTTTTCGGCGATTGGCCCGCTGGGCTCACTTTGGCGGACAATCTGGTCGACCTGGCCTGGCATGAACGGGAGTTCACCGCACGCCGGTCCTTTGCCTGGATATTGCGGGACAGTGCGGGCACCTACATCGGCTGCGTTTACCTTTACCCAGATATTGGGTCTCGTGGGCGGCTCGAAGCCATTTTCTGGATGTGCAACGTCGAAAGCCGTCAATCTAAGGCAGAAGCGTTGAAAGCTGGCCTGTCCCAGTGGTTGGCCGTTCACCTTCCAAATGGCATTGATATCAAATGGAACACCCGCCCGGTTGTCTGAACGTGGCGGCCGGTGCCGCGGCCACGCACGTCTGATCCGCGTGCTTATGGCGATAGCAAAGAAGCCAACAGCGCGGTCAGTGATCCACCGGCGCTGCCATCCGGGTCGGTGACGTCCACAGATTGTGGAATAACGGTTGCATCGCTTGGCCCAGCCCAGTTGGTTTCCAAAAATCCTAAGCCTTGTTGTTCGATCAGATCCTGTATCAGGCTGAAGGCCGCGGCCGGGCGTTGCAGCCGCGTAAAGTTCGGCACCGGCAACCCGCCGCCATCCGTGGCGGTAATACCCAGCCGGGAGGCCATTGACAGGATCCTTTGGTTGCGGACCTTCGCGCTGTATCCGTCAACGATGGTATGGTCGACAGACGCGATCGCCGCGCTGCCGTCGAAGGACATGCCGCGTCGCCTGAGATGCGTGGCACCACAGAATGAGTAGACATCATCGACGACAATCGTCGTCGTGGGCAATTGCGTTGCACGCCCAGGAAAGCCTGCCGGATGAAAGGCGGCAACACGCCCCGGTGCGGCGGCTTCCAGCGCTTGGATGGCCTCGTTGCGCAATGCGATCGCGCGACGCACATACGGCGCCGGTTTGAAATCTGTTTCGCGCTGCGTGCACAAAACAAGCTTGAGTTTCGGGCGGGCTGTCAGCCGGTCGATCAGGGTTTGAACAAGGTCGATCGTCACCGCTCCAGACGCAGCGCCGGGATGGACCGTGCGGGCAAACCCCGGCGTTTCGATGTAAACCAGTTCTTCGGCTTCCGTGAAGGCACGCGCCAGCGACCATAGCCCGTCGCGCGCTCCATGTTCTGCCAAGAAGTATTCGCGGCGCAACTCGTTCAGAAGCCGGTTGCCATTGGCCACATTGATGGTGGGGGCGGGCACGCCAAGCTGGCTTGCGATGTCATTGATGACGGTTTGAAGGTCTATCGCGGTGTTCGACGCCAAGGGGTTGGTTGGCGGCAGCAACGAAAGCTCTGGTGTTTCGGCAACCGCCGCAATGGTCTGAAGCAACACGCCAGATGATGTGGCGCCAGCGGGTGCAGCGCCGTTTCGCACCGGGGGCTCCATGTTGGGGCCACCAGAAAAAGCGACCCAGCCGGGTGCCTGTGCGGGGGGCGGACCACCGGGCAAGGGGATGACCGGCTGCGCGCGGCGCAC
>CAWUIW010000142.1:0-8951 GCA_963922515.1 uncultured Rhodobacterales bacterium
AATTGGCGTCACCATGCGGCAGTTTCGATTTTTTTGCAAGAATCAATGGGTTCTGTGCCTGAACTTATGTGGAGAACACGCAACATTGCGCACGAAAAAGCGCTGTGGATATCACAGCGCCGTTCGCTAAGCCTCTGTAAAGGCGATCAGTTTGTGCAAGGAATAGGAATCTCCACAACCTCGGCGCCACGCCGTGTGCGGATTGTGCAAACGCGCTCTTCTTCCACTTTTGGCGCGGTGTCTTCGGTGATCCCAAGCAGCGACCGCTGATCCATTTCAACCAGCGCGGCGACGGTGTCATCTTCGGCGCCCACCAATGCGAGCGACAAGCGCCCGGTTGTCTGTGCTTGTGCCAGGGCGGCCACCTGTTTTGGCGTCGCCGCAACTGTAACGGTACGTGCGATCACTGCGCCTTCCAGATCCCCGGTTGCGGATTGGTCGATTGCGATAAGTGGCACGCCCCGTTCAATCAAACGGGTGACTTCGCCACTGGCGCCTTCGATCATGCCGCGCACGCTGCCGGTCCAGTAGACATCGACCCGGTCGCCGGGGCGCAAGAAGCCGGATACGCCAGAGGCGACATCCACACGAATCGCAAAGGCGCGCATACCGCGATCCAGCCGCGATGTAATGCCTGCATCCTCGCCGAACTCCGTGACTTTCACGGCCAAGATCGCTTCATCTTTCTCCATTGCGCGCAACACGTAGCGGTTTTTGGTCTCGTCATTCGGAAACAAGACAGCCTCTTCAACAAATGCGCCTTCTGGCATAGCCTCTTCCGGCCAGCGCACCACGCGCACGTCCTCTTTTGTCAGGCGTTCGCCGTATCGCAGGGCGCGTTCGGCTACAAAGACTTCGACGGTGGGAACAATCGCCTCTCGTGCAGCGCGTTCCTTCGCCAACTCGTTCTGATAAGCAGAAATATAGTTTTTTGCCATCATGACAGCGCCGCCTGCAAGGGCGATGCCGACCACAAGCACCAATCCAAAAACTGCTCGCATACCCGTAACCTTTCGTCTGTCGCATTTTAGGCGTTCTTAACGCGCGGGTTGTTCCCACTTTTGGTACATAGGGGCAGATTGTGTCCAAATCGTGGACACGCTTGGGTCAAACGGCGGCGACAGTTTCAGACACACCACGCGTGTTCGGCAGCCAGTTTGGTTCGGCCCTAGTCTTCTTTATTGGGGTCGTGGCTTTCGATCACGTTCGCGGTCGAGTTTCCGATGCCACCATTGGCGGTCCGGATGGAATAGACGGTACCAGCGGCCAAGGTCACGGCGGCCGCGCACAAAACAACCCAGTCTACGGTCACTGCACCGTTTTCCCGCCGAAAAAATTTCCGAATTCTGGTTAACATAGTCTTTTCCAAAAGGCAGCTAGATTTTCTGGCAGAAAGGCCGCGCAGGTAGACTGCGCGGCCCCCCTAGGCTTGCAACACGGAGTGCGATTAGTTCGCTGTGTCGGGGTCTTGTGCTTTGATGAATTTCTCGGTTTCAGACGTAAGGTTGTCCGAGCCACCCGAGATTGCAGTGTAAGCTGCACCGGCCAAAGCAACGATGGCTGCGGTCAGAACAACCCAGTCAACAGTCACGGCGCCGTTTTCGTCTTTACGGAAGTTTTTGAAGAAGTTCAGCATGTTAGTCCCTCCAAGGATCACAAAGTTGGTTTCAAAGACCGCATCGTTCGTGTGAGCCGGCTCTCATCTAATGGCTCATGACCGCTGCGGTATGGGCACATATAGCCAGTGGCCTGTGGCGGGATTGGGGCCGGAAAAGGGATTTTGTGTCTAAATCTAACTTTTTTGAACTTTCTTCTTAACACCCTGATTTATAATAATAAAAACGGAGAAGATATGTTTGGCGGTCGAAAGATGGGCAATTTCGTCACCAAGTTGGGCAAAATTGACATCTTTCAGAGCTTTGTCTGGCCTCGCAAAGGTAGATGACTCAGACTGCGCACAAAACAGTTCGAGCAGGAAAAAACCAATGTGGGGCCACTTAGTCGCTGTAAGTGCGGCCGTCGTGCTGCTGTCTTCGGTACAACCATCAGTTGCTGACGGGCCGGAGCCGTTTCCCGATTTCCAAGCCAAGCGCGTGAAGCCGCCAGCGCCTGGAACAACGAAGCGTATCACAGTGCAGATCACGCCCCCCGCACAGGAAGAAGCGCGCGTTGTGGCCGCGCCCCAAACAACAACGTCACAGGTCGGCCGATTTGACTGGTTCTGGCAGGATATCTCGCCAGATCAGGCGCAAAGTGCGCCGGGGCGTCTTGAAACAGCCCTGTTGGCATTGCGTCAAGCGGAACTGACAGTACCCGCGCCGCGGCTGCAAAACCTGCAGAACATCGCTCAACAGCACACGCCTGCCATTCTGCGTTCTACGGTTGGCACGCATGTGTCTCCTGCTCTTGTCCTCGCGGTGATCGCTGTTGAATCGGCAGGTGAGGTGCGCGCCGAAAGTGCTGCGGGTGCACAAGGGCTTATGCAACTTATGCCTGCAACTGCGTCACGTTTCGGAGTGGATGACCGGTTTCAGCCGGATCAGAATATTGCCGGTGGCGTCCGTTACCTGGATTGGTTGATGACGGAATTCGATCGAGACCCGATTCTGGTTCTGGCAGGCTACAATGCAGGTGAAGGCGCCGTGCGCACGCACGCTGGTGTGCCTCCATTTGCCGAAACCCGAGACTATGTGCCGAAGGTGCTGGCCGCATTTGACGTGGCAAAGGGGCTCTGCCGGACGCCGCCAGAGCTGATTTCCGATGGGTGCGTCTTTGTGACGTCGAACTAGACGATGGTGGCGGCGGTTGCAGCCCGCAGTTCTTCTTCTGTGACGTCGTCGGCAAGTTCGACAATTTTCAAACCGCCATCGACAACGTCCATCACACCAAGATTGGTGATGATACGGTCGACAACGCCCTGACCGGTGAGGGGCAGGGTGCATGCCGGCAGTACTTTGCTTTCGCCGTGCTTGTTGGTGTGGTCCATCACAACAACCACACGACCGACGCCGGCCACCAGATCCATCGCCCCGCCCATACCTTTTACAAGCTTGCCCGGGATCATCCAGTTGGCCAGATCCCCGTTTTCGGCAACCTCCATTGCGCCAAGGATCGCCATTGCGATCTTGCCGCCTCGGATCATTCCAAAGCTCTGCGCGCTGTCGAAATACGCGGTTTGCGGCAACTGGGTGATGGTTTGCTTGCCAGCATTGATCAGGTCCGGGTCAATTTCGTCTTCAGTTGGAAATGGCCCCATGCCCAGCATTCCGTTTTCGGATTGCAGGGTCACCTCGATGCCCTCCGGAATATAGTTCGAAACCAAGGTCGGAATACCGATCCCCAGGTTGACGTACCAGCCGTCCTCAAGCTCTTGTGCCGCGCGCGCGGCCATTTGGTTGCGATCCCACGCCATGTGCCTGTGTCCTTAGCCCGTATTGTCCTGCCCGCCTGCGGGCACATCAATTGTGATAACTGACCCGGCCGCGCCGCGGCCCAGTTGCAGGGTTCCATCCAGTCCCTCGATCAGCCCGGAAACGATACGCCCGCCAATATTTGCCGTGTTTGGCCATGCGCTTTCTTTTGGAATCCCAACACCGTCATCGGCCACGATCAGCCGCAGGCCGCCTTCGGCGAGGCGCGACATGCGCACTTCTACCAATCCCGAGTCCATCCGGTCGAACGCGTGCTGAAATGCATTTGTCAGAACTTCCGACAACACAAGGCCTACGCGCGTGGCCGTTTCAATCGGTACGCTCAATGGCTCAATCTGCAGTGTCAGGCGCACACCCGGGCGTCCATCGATATGCGCAATCGCGGCAGCCAGCCGTGACAGGAACGCGCCCAGTTGAATATTGCCGCTGTTGGACCGCGCGTCTGAAAGCTTCATTTCATCATACAGGATCTGAAGCGTCTCGAGCCGCCGCGACAGCGCAAAGAAATCCTCAGGCGCCGAGGTATCGCGGGATTGCTCGCGCAGCATTCCGATGATCATGGAAAGATCGCTGCGCACCCGTTCCTGAATTTCGATTAGTTGTGCATTCATTTGCTCGACATTCGGATCGATGTCGTTTTCACGAATTTCTTTTTGAATGCCGATGAAATACTGACACACGCCACTGCGGTCATAGACCGGTGCCACGATCAACCGGTTCAGAAACGGCTCCCCGTTGGCGCGATAGTTCAGAATGTCGACAGTGACATCTTCTTGTCGCAGCGTTGCTTGGCGAAGCTTGTCGACGTCAGACTTGTCGGTATCCTTGCCCTGCAGAAACCGACAGTTGCGCCCGATGGCCGCCGTGCGGGAATACCCGGTCGTTCTTTCGAACGTTTCGTTCACATAGACAATCGGATTGTCGGCCAGGTTCGGGTTCGTCAACACCATCGACACAGCGGCCAAAGACAGGCCTTCAAAGGCCTTGTTGTCGTCCAGCAGTGAATTGATGTTGTCTGGCATGATGGCTTTACCTAAGCGGCCCGCACGGTGCGCTGTTCGATCCGCTTTTCGTGTTCCCCTTGTATCAACCTGTGAACATAGATGCCCGGAAGGTGGATGTGATCTGGGTCCAGCGAGCCCACGGGCACAATCTCTTCAACTTCCATCACGCAGACTTTCCCGCACATTGCTGCCGGTGGGTTAAAGTTACGTGCCGTTTTGCGGAACACGGCATTGCCGGTTTCATCGGCTTTCCACGCTTTGACAATGGATAGGTCGGCAAAGATGCCTTCTTCCATGATATAGGTTTCGCCGCCGAAATCTTTATGCTCTTTGCCGTCGGCAATCACTGTGCCAACCCCGGTCTTGGTGTAAAAGCCCGGTATGCCGCAGCCGCCGGCGCGCATGCGTTCGGCCAGCGTGCCTTGCGGGTTGAATTCGAGTTCCAATTCACCGCTCAGATACTGGCGCATGAACTCTGCGTTCTCACCCACGTACGAGCTGATCATTTTCTTGACCTGCTTGGTCTGCAACAAGATGCCAATGCCAAAGTCATCGACCCCGGCATTGTTCGAGGCAAAGGTCAGGTCCTTGGTGCCGGCATCCTTGATGGCCTGCAAAAGCAGCTCAGGAATGCCACACAAACCAAACCCTCCAGCTGCAATAAGCATACCGTCGGACAACAACCCGTCCAAAGCGTCGGAGGCGCTGGAATACACTTTCTTCATTGGGCTTCCCCATAGGATGGCTGCCGGAGTTTTGTACGGCGATTGTTCGAAAGTCAACAAAAGCCATCAGCGCAAGGCACATCTCTGCCCTTTCGGTGTCCCATGGTATACACCGCTGCAGGTTGTGCAAGAGTGTTGGCAAACGCGGCGCAGCCAGCGCTGTGTCAGGCCGACTTCTTGCGCGTCGGTTTCCGAGCTTTTTTCCGTCCGCCGCCCTTTGCCGCTTTTTCAGCGATCAGTTCGAGCGCCTGTTCCAGCGTGACAGCATCCACTTCCACCGTTTCAGGCAAGGTGGCGTTCACTTTTTCCCATTTCACGTAAGGGCCGTACCGCCCCTTCATGACGGTGACGGCGCCACCGTCGGGGTGTGCGCCCAAATCACGCAATGGCGCAGCTGGGGCCGGTTTTCCGCGTTTGGGTTTTGACGCCAAAACCTCGACCGCGCGGTTCATCCCGATTGTGAACACGTCTTCAACATCATCTAGGTTTGCATTTGTGCCGCCGCGGTCCGAAATGCTGTCCGCATGCTTCAGGTAGGGCCCGTATCGGCCAATATTGGACCAGATCATCGTACCGTCATCTGGGTGTGGCCCGATCTGTCGCGGAAGGCTGAGAAGTTTCAACGCCTGTTCCAGCTCGACCTCTTCCGGTGTCCATGCCTTTGGGATGGATTGCCTTGGGGGTTTGGGTGTCTCATCGGATGCTTCGCCGCGCTGGACATAGGGCCCGAACCGGCCCTTGAACGCATAGATCTTGTCCCCCGCATCTTCGCCCAAAACCTTGCCTTCGGGCGGTATGCCGCTGGCTTCTTCCATGCCGGGCGGGCCGAACGGGCGCGTATAGCGACACTCTGGGTAGTTTGAACAGCCGATGAAGGCACCGCCCGAGCGGGCGGTGCGCATGCTCAGCCGACCTATTCCACAATTCGGGCAAAGTCTTGGGTCGCCGCCTTCTGCGGTTGGCGGAAACAAATGCGGCTCGAGCACCTCGTTGATCTTTTCCAACACGTCCGTGATCCGCAGTTCTGCGGTTTCGGCCACGGCCGCGGAAAAGTCGCGCCAGAAACGCGTCAGCACTTCGCGATAGTCGGCATCGCCGGCGCTGACATCATCTAGTTGCGTTTCAAGGTCAGCGGTAAAGTTGTACCCGACATAGCGGCGGAAATAATTGGACAGGAACGCCGTAACGAGCCGCCCTTTGTCTTCCGGGATCAGACGATTTTTTTCCTTTCGGACGTAGTCGCGATCCTGAATGGTCGTCACGATGCTGGCATATGTGGACGGACGGCCAATGCCCAGCTCTTCCATTTTCTTCACCAGCGTCGCCTCGGTGTAGCGCGGCGGCGGTTGCGTGAAATGTTGCTCGGGTGTGATTTGGTTCTTGTTCGCCGGCTCGCCCGTGGCAATCTGGGGCAAGCGCTTGTCATCGTCATCCGCTTGTGCGTCGTCTTTGCCTTCTTCGTAGACGCGCAGGAAACCGTCGAACAACACAACCTGGCCGGTGGCCCGCAGTTGCACTTGCCTATCCGCACTGCCGACATCAACAGTCGTGCGTTCGAGCCGGGCGGCTTCCATTTGGCAGGCGATCGTCCGTTTCCAGATCAACTCGTACAAACGGCGCTGATCCTGATCGGTGACCTTCAAGCTTTCAGCGTCGCGCGACATGTCCGTCGGGCGGATGCATTCGTGCGCCTCCTGGGCATTCTTAGCCTTGTTTTTGTATACCCGCGGCGCCTTGGGCACATATTCGTCGCCATACCGGTTGGCGATTGCGGCGCGCGCGTCGGCAACGGCTTCGGGCGCCATGTCGATGCCATCTGTCCGCATGTAAGTGATGTAACCCGCTTCGTACAACCGCTGGGCCGCGCTCATGGCTTGGCGGGCGCCCATCCCGAACTTTCGGCTCGCTTCTTGTTGCAAGGTCGATGTCATGAACGGAGCAGAGGGGTTGCGATTGGCTGGCTTTGCTTCGACCGACTGGACCGTCAGGTCGCGGCTTGCGATGGCCTGAACCGCCAACTCGGCTTGCGTTTCGTTTTCGATATCGTGCCGGTCCAGCTTCTTTCCGGCCAGAACTGTCAGCCGCGCTTCAAAGCTCTGGCCGCGCGGTGTTTCAAGTTCGGCTTTGATCGACCAGTATTCGCGGGCGCGGAACGCTTCGATTTCCATTTCGCGTTCGACGATCAGGCGCAAACAGACGGATTGCACACGCCCCGCTGACTTGGCGCCCGGCAGTTTGCGCCAAAGCACAGGCGACAGGTTGAAGCCCACCAGATAGTCCAGGGCCCGGCGCGCGAGATAGGCTTCGACCAGCGGCATATCGACATCCCGCGGGTTTGCCATGGCCTCGGTCACGGCGGACTTGGTGATCGCGTTGAACACCACGCGGCTGACCGCTGTGTCCTTTTTGATGGATCGGCGCTTGGTCAACGCTTCTTGCAGGTGCCAACTGATCGCTTCGCCTTCGCGGTCCGGGTCCGTCGCAAGGATCAGCGCGTTGTCTTCCTTGAGGGCGTCGGCGATGGCCTTGACGTGCTTTTTGCTGTCGCTGGCGACTTCCCACGTCATGGAAAATGCGTTTTCAGGATCGACCGAGCCGTCCTTGGGCGGCAAGTCGCGGACATGACCATAGGACGCCAGCACCGTGTAATCGGGGCCAAGGTATTTGTTTATGGTTTTTGCCTTGGCCGGAGATTCGACAACAACGACAGGCATGGTGCTCGCCTCTTGATCTTAACTTTCGGGCTCTATGGCGGGGCAAAATGTGGTGTGCAAGGGGGGAATGTCAATTGCACAGGGTCGATCCGCTGCACATGGCGGTCTTTCCGGCGACTGCTGAATTCTATCGCAAACGTGCCAGCAGCCCGCCGGATTGGCGCTGGATGCGGCCGCTAAGCTCCAGATCTATCAAGGCAGGCGCGACATCCTGGGCGGACACGGAAAGGTCCCGGATCAACTGATCCTCGGCGATGGGTGATGGGCCCAGACGGTCAAGGATATCTTGGTGAAGCGCCGCGGTATCGCGCAGGCTGCGCCGCGGCGTCGGTTCGGGCACAACTGCGTCGCGCTTGGCGGGTTCACCTACAAGATCGGTTCCGGGCAGGGCGGTCATCACATCTTCGGCATTGCGCACCAAATGAGCACCGTCGCGGATCAACATGTTGCACCCCGAGGCGCGCGCATCAAAGGGGTGACCCGGTACGGCCAACACTTCGCGGCCCTGGTCAAGCGCGTTCCGCGCCGTGATGTGGCTACCCGATTTGGCGGCTGCTTCGACAACGACAACCCCGTTCGAAAGGCCCGAGATGATGCGGTTTCGCGTTGGAAAGTGCCGGGCTTGCGGATGCAGCCCCATCGGTTGCTCTGACAGGCGCAAGCCCCGCCGTGCAATATCGGTTGCCAAATCCGTGTTTTCGGCGGGATAGATCACGTCAACACCGCCTGCCATCACCGCGATTGTGCCCGTGTCGAGCGCGCCGATATGAGCGGCAGTGTCAACGCCCCGTGCTAATCCCGACACGATCACGATCCCCTCTTGACCAAGATCCCTTGCCAGGGCGCGGGCCATACGGGTTCCGAGCGAGGAGGCATTTCGCGCGCCGACAAGTCCAATACAAGCTTCGTTCAAAAGTTCCGTCCGCCCCAGCGCCCAGAGGATCGGGGGGGCATCTCCCAGAGTTGCCAGAAGGCCGGGATATGCTGCGTCACCAATACAGATCATGCGGGCGCCCGTCCGGCGCGCCGCGCGCAGTTCGGCGGAAACAACCTGTTCCGGACAAATTGCGTAGTCGT
>CAWUIW010000143.1:0-8943 GCA_963922515.1 uncultured Rhodobacterales bacterium
AACCTGTCATTGACGGCGCGGGCGACGGCTATCGTATCAGTCACCAGTTGCGCCGTGGTGCCGTCGAGCGCGCGAACAGCAGGCGACAGCGGTGCCGGGTTCCGGCCATGCCCGCGAAAATCGAAGGCCACTACGAGATGTCCTGCGCGTGCCAACGCCATCGACACCGGTGCCATCATCTGGCGCGAGCCGCCAAATCCATGGGCCACCAACACGCGTGGCAGTTCGGAACCAGACACACCGGCCGGCTGCCAGATGGTGACCGGCATGTTGGCTAAAACAGCAGTCGATCGATCCAGCGTGGAGTGACGGCTTTCCAGTAAAACGCCAAAAACGACCGCAAGGGCGGCCAGCGCAAGGCATCTCATCCAACGCAGGCGCACGGGGTGCATGTCGATCGCTGCCATAGCGCGCAAGTTAGTGCCGCCGCGCGCCTTGCCAAATTCAAAGCTGTTCGACGGTCACATCTTCGCTTTGGTAAAACGCCAAGTGGCCTTTGATTTCGGCCACATCGGCCAAGGGGTTCTCGTAACTCCAGACGGCGTTCTCGATGGTGGCCGACTTGTTCACGATGTGAAAATAGCTGGCATCGCCCTTGTGCGGACAATGCGTGCTCTTGTCGGATGAGTCTAGAAACGCCATCGCGATATCGCTGCGAGGGAAGTAGATCACGGGGTCATAGCTGCCCTCTGAAAGTTCCAGCGCGTTGCTGCTTTCGCCCAGAACGGCGCCGCCGGAACGTACGCTCCATGTTCCCGGAGCTTTCCGGATCTTGATGTGATCGGCCATGCACGGTCCCTTTTATTGGTCGCCCTTCGTTTGAGTGGTGATTGTAACACGAATGTGTCAGATCGCAGCGGTCGCGGCCTCTAGCCACGCCCGGGCGCGGGGTCCGACGCGTGTCGACATTTGTGACCACACGTCTTGGTGATAAGCGTTCAGCCACGCCCTTTCTGACGGTGTCAATACCTCGGCCACCACAAGCCGCCGGTCGATCGGCACAAATGTCAGTGTGCGCCAGGCCAGCATCTCGCGCTCGGGGTCGCTTGTGGGCAATGGCGCTGCCGCCTCGGCCACAATCAGATTTTCGATACGAATGCCAAACGCCCCTTCGCGATAATAGCCCGGTTCGTTCGACAGGATCATGCCAGGCTCCAGCGGGACGTCGCTGGTGCGGGCCAACCGTTGCGGGCCCTCATGCACGCTAAGATAGGCGCCCACACCGTGGCCCAGTCCATGGTTGAAATCCTGGCCAGCCAGCCACAGCGGCACGCGCCCAATGGCCTCTATATCCCGGCCTGCCAACCCCTTGGGCCAACGCAGGCACGACATGGCAATCATGCCTTGCAGCACCCGAGTAAAGGCTTCGCGTTCGGGCTGCGCCACGTCGCCAATACCGATTGTTCGGGTGATATCGGTGGTTCCGTCCAAGTATTGTCCGCCGCTGTCCAGCACCAGCAAATGACCCGCCTCCAGCTGGCTGTCGGACGCATCGGTGACCCGGTAATGCATGATTGCGCCGTTGGGGCCAGTCCCGGCAATCGTTTCGAAGGAAATGTCCTGCAAGGCATTATCCTTGCGCCGTTCAGCTTCTAGCGCGCTCACCACTTGCGTTTCTGTAAGGCTTCCGGGTTCTTGCTCGTCGAACCATGCAAGGAACTCAACCATGGCCGCCCCGTCGCGCAAATGCGCGGCAGCGGCCCCGGCGATTTCGGCTGCATTCTTGCACGCTTTCGGTAGGGCGCAGGGCTCTGCCCCCCAAGCGGCACGATCACCAAGCCGATCGGCGATGATCTGCGGCACAGTTGATTTGTCCACCCGGACGGGGCCGTCCAAACCGTCGAGAGCGGTGAGGAAGTCGCTTGGATCCGCGACGCGGACGCCGCCCAAGTGATCCTGCACCTCGGCCAGTTTGCTGTGCGCCATGAACAGATCGACACCCGCGTCGTCATGCAGAACGGCAAAGCCATGCGCCACGGGATTGCGCGGAATGTCGGCGCCGCGAATGTTCAGCAGCCACATCAAGCTGTCCGGCAACGTGATCACGGCTGACTTATGGCCGGCCTGGCGCAAATCAGCAGCCAAGCGCGCGCATTTGTCGACGGCCGTTTCGCCGGCAAACTCCAGCGGATGGGGCCGAACCGGCGCCATGGGCGGATCGGGTTGATCGGACCAGATGCGGTCCACGAGGTTATCGCTTTGCATCAGCGCAATGCCCGAGCCTGTCAGGGCCTTGGTCAACTGAGCGATTTGTGCGGCCGTGTGTAACCATGGATCATATGCGACGGTCCCTCCATCAGGCAGCGCAGAGGTCAACCAGTCCGCCAGCGAAACGTCAGGCCAAGGCACAGGCGTGTAGTCATTGGCCACCTGGGTTTTGATCTGGGTGCGGTAGCGACCGTCAATGAACACACCGGCAACGTCCAGGAGCGCCGCGCAAAACCCGGCCGATCCAGTGAAGCCGGTCAGCCACGCCAATCGCTCATCCCGGGCGGCCACGTATTCGCCCTGATGCGCATCGGCACGCGGTACAAGAAAGCCGTCGAACCCTTCGGTCCGCAGCACATCGCGCAACTTGGCCAGACGGGGAGGTCCTTGGTCCGGGCGTGCGGTCACGTCAAATGTCTGGAACATGTTGGTCTCCGATTTCGCACGTTGGCCGTATCGAATGCGACTTTGCGCCAAGAGGCAACCAAATCGGGCGCAGCTTCAGCTTGCCCGCTTCATCCCCATCACGCGCGCGCGCGCTCTGGGGTCGCTATCGAACAACGCTGCCAGCTGTTCGGTCATTGCTCCGGCAAGCTGTTCGACATCCGTGATCGTCACGGCCCGATCATAATAGCGCGTCACGTCATGCCCAATGCCGATCGCAAGCAGTTCGACAATAGCGCGCTTCTCGACCATAGCGATTACATCGCGTAGGTGCTTTTCCAAGTAGTTTGCCGGGTTCACAGACAGTGTGGAATCATCCACAGGCGCACCATCTGAAATGACCATCAGGATCTTGCGCTGTTCACGGCGTGCCACCATGCGGCGGTGCGCCCATTCCAGCGCTTCCCCGTCTATGTTTTCTTTCAGCAAGCCCTCTTTCATCATCAGGCCCAGGTTGGAGCGGACCCGGCGCAAAGGGGCGTCCGCGCTTTTGTAAACGATGTGCCGCAGGTCGTTCAGCCGGCCCGGCACCTGAGGTCGCCCATCGTTGAGCCATGCCTCACGCGCCTGTCCGCCTTTCCATGCCCGGGTGGTGAATCCCAGGATCTCGACTTTCACATTGCACCGTTCCAGCGTACGGGCAAGCACGTCGGCACAGATCGCAGCGATCGAGATCGGGCGACCGCGCATGGAGCCGGAATTGTCCAGAAGCAGGGTCACAACGGTGTCGCGGAATTCGGTGTCTTTTTCGACCTTGAAGCTCAGCGGTGTTGTCGGGTTGGCGACCACCCGGGCCAGCCGTCCAGCGTCCAGAATGCCTTCTTCCCGGTCGAACTCCCATGACCGGTTTTGCTGGGCTTGCAGGCGCCGTTGCAACTTGTTGGCCAGCCTTGAGACGGCGCCCTTCAAAGGTTCCAGCTGCTGATCCAGATAGGCCCGAAGGCGTTCCAGTTCGACGGGTTCAGCCAGTTCCTCGGCGGCGATCTCTTCGTCATGGTCGGTCAGGTAGACCTTGTAATCCGGGTCCGCGTCGGAAATCGGTTGCGGGGCCGGCGGCTCGAGCGGCGCCTCGCCTTCCGGCAGTTCGGTTTCCTCGCCCATTTCCTGATCGGCCATGTCATCCATGCTGACCGTGGCTTGGGCGGCATCCTGTTCTTCTTCCTGCGCTTGCTCGGGATTGGCGTCTGCCTGGTCCTCGTCCTGCGCGTCGTCGCCCGTGCTGTCGGGTTCGCTGTCGTCTTCGGACTGATCTTGTGCGTCGTCCTCGTTTTCCTCGTCAAGCTGATCTGGGTCTTCGCCCAGTTGGTCGCCGTAGCCCAGATCCTTGATGATCTGCCGGGCAAACTTTGCAAACTCACCCTGATCGGCCAGCTTGGCCTGCAGGTCGTCCAGCGTGCCGCCGGCCTGTTGCTCAATGTATCCACGCCATAGGTTCATCACATTTTGTGCGGCGGGTGGCAGATCGCGGCCCGTGGCCAAATGGCGGATCAAGTAGCCTGCCGCCACTGCCAGGGGGGCTTCCGCGGCTTCCGTCACCTGTTCATAACCCCGGCGCATGGCGTCATAGCCGATCTTTGCGTCGATGTTCCCTGCCGTTCCGGGCATGTCGCGGGCACCCATGGCTTCGCATCGCGCGGTTTCCATGGCTTCGTACAAATCACGAGCCATTTCGCCGGGCGGAACGTAACGCGCATGGGTTTCGCCGTTGTGGTACTTGCGGTTCATGGCCAGCGCATCTGCCGTGCCCCGTGCCAGCAAAACCTCGTCTTTTGTCATGCGTCGGCTGACCTGAGGCAAGCGCATGGTGTCGCCGGAAAGGCCCGCGGGGTCGACAGAATAGCTGACGGTCAGCTCTGCATCGTCGGCCAACACCTTGGTGGCTTCTGCAAGAGCTTTCTTGAACGGATCGGCGGGATTTTCTGAAGTCGGAGCCATGACGGTCTTATTTCAGTCTGCTGCGTCGAAAGGCAAGGGCCCATTGACGTCAGATGACCACGCCCGGCTTCGACGCCACGGCAGGATATGCGGATTCCCGCAATTTTCTGAAATATTGCAATGCCCTAGGCTGGATTCTGGGCAAGTGCCCAAAAGTTAAGACCAAGGATCTGTACCATGTTAACGCCAAGTATCTTTCAAACCACGTCATTCAATCCCAACCAATTGCCGACGCAATCCGTGATTTTTGACGCCAATGGCATGATCGACGAAGGCCCGATCACCAACGCCGCGGCGCTGGGTTACAACGCGGCCAACCTCGATGCGTATCTGGAGCAGGGGTTCGCCTCGATCGGGTATGGATCCCTGGTTTTCGATATCAGCCAGCAGTTTCCGGGCGCGACGTACTTCCACACTATCAATGTTGGCACCAGCGTGAACGACAACACCACGGTGTTGGATGACCACGGAATTCGCGGCACGACCGGGTCCGATGTCATCTGGGACGTGTCGGGCAACGATGTGTTCAAGACCGGGCAGGGCGCGGATCTGATCGTCAGCATGAACGGAGACAATCGCGTGGCCTCTGGTGGGGGCGACGATATCGTGTTTTTGGGCGATGGTAATGACATCGTCAAAGCTGGCGGGGGCAGCGATACCGTGATCACCCGGGGCGGGAACGACGCCATACAGGCCGGCGGCGGGCATGATACGGTAGATGCCGGTGCGGGCGATGATCTTGTTCTGGGCGGGGGCGGCCGTGACCGGATCATTGGCGGCGAAGGGAACGACACTGTGACCGGTGGCAATGGCCGCGACACATTCGTGTTTGCGCAAGGTCTTGGCGCGGATCTGGTGACAGATTTTCAGAACGGCAAGGACCGACTGGAAATTGACACCGGGCTTGCGGCTGACTTCCAGGCTGTTCAAGCGGCCGCGTCCGTTTCCGGTTCAGACCTTGTCCTGACATTTGGGCTGGACGAGATCACGCTGGCCAAGATGAGCATCGGCGACCTAGACGCGTCGGACGTGATATTCGTATAGGCGGCCTTTGGTTTAGGGCATCAATCCGACACGAGGCGTGTCCGTAGCCCCGCGTTCGCCATAAGGATCTGCAATCTTGGGCAGCCATGTCACAACCGCCCCGGGCTGCACCGCGGTCAGGCAGGTTTGGACCCGAGCCTGCAATGCCTCTGCCGCGCGGGCTGCGCGACCGGCGTCGAAGCTGTAATTGATCTCTTGCAGAAGATGCGCGATCTCCACCCAACCGCCTGTCCGCCAGCGGCGTGCCGCGCGCTTTGGGACACCTTCGTCCAAGGCATCTGGCAGTACCGCGTCGAGCAGGAGTGAAAACTCCGCCGCTATTTCAGATATTTCCGTGCTCTCCTCGATTGGTCGGGCATTGGCATGGGCTGATATCGCGTCCAGCCGACCCGCGCAGGTCGCAAAGAACTCAGCCCGTTCGAAAGCGCGGGCGGGCAGGGGCAATGCCGGGGTTGCAAGAAGCGAAAGCAACGACAATGCGCCTAGGGAAAGACGTAGAGTGCTTATCATGTAACAACTTTATGACAGCACGCTGCCAAGTCAATAGGTATATACAAAAGCTGTGCAATTGATATAATTTTTAGATGCAAGTGAGTCGCATGTAAGCAACAGGACTGCGGGCCAACCGCAGCGCCCCATCAACTTGGCGATCGGTTCTGATGACGGTCAACCGGTCGCTTTTTCCGCGTCAGATATCAGCTGAGCAACGCCGCGTTGCATTCTGCCACGTGTCGGGTGGCTAGTTTCCGGGCATACGCCGTATCTTTTGGATTTTCGCCAAACGTGGCCCGGGTCAATAGAACAGCGTGAGCCATTTTTGCCTCGATCCGCCATGTCAGAACCTGTGGTCCCAGATCAGGTGGAAGAATAGCATCAATGATTTCGATCAGCGCTTCGCGTTGAGCCTTGGTATGATCGGATGCGGGCCCGTCCATGAGCCACTGGTGTTCCATAAGGGCGGACAAGCGCCCCGTGCATGTTGCGAAAAAGCGCAGCGTTTCGTGTTGAACGGCCGACCCTGCCGTTGCGGCTGACCCCTGTATTGCAATCAGGGCGCTCAAACAGATCGCGCCACCAATCGTTCTTAAACTGCTCATAAAGTCATCATGCAGCCAAAAAAGCTGCTAATCAATAAATCAGTTTGAAAACTTTTGGGTCAATCTGACACGTGGTCGAGAGATTGCTGCCCGGTTGCGAGCCGCGCCAAAAGATCGACATGCACATCCAGCGCATCCACGACAGGGAACTCCAATGTTTGCCCGCCATAGGCAAGATTCAGATCCGTGCCTGCAAGAACCACGGCGTCTGCGCCCTGTTCCTCGACAAGTTTACGTCCTTCTGACAGAAAAAATATGCGTTGATCCTCTGTCACGTGCCCGGCTAGTGCCATGGTCTGATAGGTGCGGACCACGTCCTCCAATGTGTCGACGGGCGCAACAGCTTGTGTGCGTGCGAGTTGACCGTAAAGTTGGGTTTGCATCACAACGCGCGTGCCCAGCAATCCGACCTTTGAAAACCCTTGGCTGGCAAAATACGAATCCAGCGGTTTGACCGCACTGACCAGTGGAAGGCACGACAAGTCCACCGTTTCGTCATAACAAAAGTGCCCGCCCAAAGACGTGATCGCCACGCAGTCGGCCCCGGCGTCTTTCAGACGATTGATCAGGTGGGCATAAATCTCCGCCTGTTCATGGCGGTTGTCCGCCAAGTTATTGCGCAACAGTTCTTCTGCGCTTGCGTGTACGATGGTTAGGTCAAAGGGACCTGGCCGCTGTGCGGACACTGCCGCGGTCAAACGTTGATAATAGACAACAGTCGCCGCAACACCGATCCCGCCGATCAATCCGATATGCATGCCCAGACCCTCCTGCGGCGCACCCAATCAGGTCCCGTCGCACGGGTCAAATTTCAAAATGTGATGCGATCCATACGGAAACGAGCACCAGTGTCAGCCAAGGCTGACGCTGGCCGCGCTTTCCGGCAATTCTTCGTCAAAGCAGCGCTGGTAGAACTCGGCAACCGTTTGACGTTCCAACTCATCGCATTTGTTCAGGAACGACAGGCGGAACGCATATCCAACGTCCCGGAATATCTCGGCGTTTTCGGCCCAGGTGATGACGGTCCGCGGGGACATGACCGTTGACAGATCACCGGCCATGAACGCGGTGCGGGTGAGATCGGCCAAGGTCACCATCTGGCTGATGGTTTTGCGCCCTTTTTCGGTGTTGTAGTGTGGGCTTTTGGCCAGAACGATCGCCGCCTCTGCGTCGTGGCTCAAGTAGTTCAGCGTGGTCACCAGTGACCAGCGGTCCATCTGGGCCTGGTTGATCTGTTGCACGCCGTGGTACAGCCCGGTCGTGTCGCCCAGTCCAACGGTGTTGGCGGTCGCGAACAGCCGGAAATGCGGGTTCGGTGTGATGATCTCGTTCTGATCCAAAAGGGTCAGTTTTCCGTCATGTTCCAAAACCCGTTGGATCACGAACATGACGTCGGGGCGACCCGCATCGTATTCATCGAACACAATCGCGGTCGGGTTACGAAGCGCCCACGGCAGAATGCCCTCGTGAAATTCTGTCACCTGCTTGCCATCCCGCAGTTTGATGGCGTCTTTACCAATCAGGTCAATCCGGCTGATGTGGCTATCGAGGTTCACGCGAACAGTTGGCCAGTTCAGCCGCGCGGCGACCTGTTCGATATGGGTCGATTTACCTGTGCCGTGATAACCTTGGACCATCACACGCCGGTTCCGCGCGAACCCCGCAACGATCGCCAACGTCGTGTCCGGGTCGAACTTGTACGTGGTGTCCATGTCCGGCACCCGCTCTGTCCGCTCGGCAAAGCCCTTCACGATCATGTCCGTATCAATGCCGAACACATCCCGAACCGAAATATCCTCGGTCGGTTTCGCGTTGATATCGATCATGCCGTCCGCCATGCCTGCCGTCCTTATCCCTGGGCCGAAACCGGCCGCTGCTTTAACTTGCGTGTCGTGCAACATAACGCGGGCAAGGGCAAGGGCTAGGTCGCTCGTGAAATGCGATATGACCCGGGGTTCTTACGTCGCGCGCGCTGATGCCCGACGCAGATGCAATTCGACCAACAAAAGGTAGGGGAGGTAAAACGCAAAGACCTGAACCTGATCAAAAACGCCGCTAAAGTCGGGCGCTGATGCGTAGCCGTCCGTTATCGCGTACCAAACCGCGTAATGCATGCGATACAGCCATGATCCTATGGCCAGAACGAAGAACCGGATGGCCCATGCGTAGTGCTGTTCAAAATCGCGCACGCCCGCGAAACGCACCGTTTGAAGGA
>CAWUIW010000144.1:0-8930 GCA_963922515.1 uncultured Rhodobacterales bacterium
GGTTTTTATGCAGCGCCCAACACGGCGCCGGTCGCCATGCGACTGGAGCATCCGATGGGCCAGTTGGCGGTAACGGTAAACTTTACCCGCGATGGGTCGGATTTCGAAATGATCTCGGCAGGTTTGGTACGCACGGCCCGGAAACTCGCGTCAGGCGATGTGTTTGTGCCGGGGCAGGTGTGGCAAGCGGGTTGATTGGCCGGCATTTTGGTATACAATAGTATACATTAATTGTGAGGGCATCATAATGAGCTATGAAACGCATTTGAAACGCGCGCTAAGTGAGTTGCTTCAGGCGCATGCCGATATCTCCGATGAACTGCGCGCCTATCCCACGCCGGTGTCAGGGTGTGACGCGCAATACAATCATATGATTGGTGTCCGTAATGCAGTGTCGTCCGCTTTGCAGTCGTTGCGGACACCCCCGTTTGTCGCCACGCCGCGCTCGCCCGTGCCTCAGGCCGGCATAGAAAGCCGATGAAAGTTCACATCCTGGATGACTGGTTCGACACGCTGCGAACCTTGCCCTGCTTCGATATGCTGAGCGGCCACGACGTTACCGTCTGGACCGACCACGAACCTGATCCGGCCTTGCTGGCCAAAAGGGTGCAGGACGCAGAAGCGCTGGTCTTGTTTCGAGAGCGCACAAAGATCGGCGACGCGTTGTTGTCGCGCACGCCAAAGCTGCGACTGATCTCTCAACGCAGTGTCTATCCCCATGTCGATGTGCCTGCCTGTACCAAGAATGGCGTCTTGCTGTGTTCCAACATGCATGCGGGTACACCATCTTATGCGGCAGCAGAGTTGACTTTGGCCGTTATCCTGTCCAGCTATCGCCAGATCCCACAACAGGTCGCGTCCATCCGCGCGGGCCAGTGGCAAATGGGCGTTGGCCGAACCCTGCGCGGGCGCACGCTTGGGCTTTATGGCTATGGGCGTATCGCAAATGCCGTGGCCGGATATGCCAAGGCAATGGGTGTTCACGTGCAATGGTGGGCGTCTGAAGACGGTCGCGCACGCGCGGCAAATGACGGGGCAACCGTCGCTGCAAGCCGCGAGGCATTCTTTGCGACCTCTGATGTGGTCAGCTTGCATGTCCGTTTGAAACCGGACACGCGAGGGATCATCACTGCCGACGATTTGGCCGCGATGCAGGACCGGTCCTTGTTGGTCAATACATCGCGGTCAGGGCTCATCGCACCCGGTGTTCTGGAAACCGAAATTGCCAAGGGGCGTATTCACGCGGCGGTGGATGTATTTGAAACAGAACCTCTGCGCGACACCGCACACCCGCTTTTGACGCACCCCAACGTGCTGCCCACGCCGCATATTGGCTACGTGACCGAAGATGAGTTCGACTTGCAGTTCAGCGATATCTTTCAACAGGTAAATGCGTTTGCGGCGGGAACGCCGATCCACATGATCAATCCCGAAGTCTCCGGCTAAACACGCGCATCGCAATGGGTGCGCCTAGGATGACAACGAACAATCGACACACATGATGGGCCACGACAAAGGCCACGTCGGCGCCGACGATCAACGCCAAAACCGTCAATTCGGCTTGTCCGCCGGGCGCAAACGCCAGCAAGGCTTCCATTCCGGGAGCCAGACCCGAGATGTAGATCGCTTCGACGAATGCAAGTGTCAGCACAATCAGGATCAGGCAGAAGCCAACCGCCGCCGCCAGATCGCGGCGTATCTCGGCCATGGTGATGCCAACGTATTTTGTCCCAACCGTCATGCCGATGAAGAACTGGGCCGCCCAGATCGCTTCAGCCGGAGGACGATTGGACAACACGCCAAACTGCGTGACCACCGCGGTCACGATCAGCGGCCCAAGGATCGAAGCACCGAACATCCCCAGCCACTTTGCGCCACGCCAGCCCGCCAGGGCGCAAGCCACCATCAGGGCGAGTTCACCCCATGGCACGGTGCCAATTGGAACACCCGGCGGGTTCGTCAGGTCGGCGGCCCATATTCCCTTCAGGATGAAAGGCAAAATGGAAACGATCACCAGAACCCGAGTGGCATGGATCAGCGAGAGCGACCGCGGCGACGCGCCTGCTTCTTCACCAAAGACCAGCATGTCTTGAAGCCCGCCTGGCATCGCTGAATAGTAGGCCGTGGCAAAGTCATACCCCCAGATCCGTTGGAAGTAGGGAATGCCGAACACCCCGATGAGCAGAACCATCAGTGGCACAAGGATCAGCGTTGGCCACATGTCAGGTACAGTCGCCAAAACCGCTGGTGTCAGGGTGGCGCCAACAGCGACCCCCAAAACTGTGCGCATGGCCTCGTTGACCGGTTTGACCCCCTTTAATTGCACGCCAATGAGCGCCGCAAAAAGACAGGCGGCAATCGGTCCCAGCAACCAAGGGAGCGGCAAGTCGAGGGTGTGGAAAGCACCCACCCCGGACAAGGCGATCGCGAATGTCAGGACAACACGGGTCATCGGCTGAGCGCCCGCAATCGATATCGCAGCGAAGCCTGTAAGTGCGCCTCTGCCGCAGCACCCGCCTGCTCTGCGTCTTCGTTGCGCAGCGCGTCGATAATGGCTTGGTGCTGCGCGACCACGTCGTCAATGCGGGCATCGTCGACATAGGTTGTTGGCCCAAGCAGCAGCAGGGAATTGTTCAGGGCGCGAGCTGCATCCATCAGGAATTGGTTGCGCCCGGCAAGGTACAGGCCCCGATGAAAGGACTGGTTGATCGCGGCCGCAGTGGCTGGGTTTTGTCGCTCTGCCAATATGGCGGCGTTGAGATCATCCAGAGCGTCAAACTCGGCTGTTGCGCCATGTTTGGCGGCCATTTCTGCGGCGGTGCGTTCTAGAACCATACGCATTTCATAGAGTTCCACGATTTCCGAATGCGCCAGCCGCCGGATGACGGCCCCGATGCGCGGGCTGTGTTCGACGATGCCGTCGGCTTCCAGCCGGCGCAAAGCCTCTCGAACCGGCGTGCGCGAAAGCGACAGGAATTCTCCAACCTCTTCCTCGCGCAGGCGGTCCCCGGGGGCAAATCGCCCGTCCCGGATGGCCGACAAGATGACGTCATAGGCAGCATCGCCGCTGGAACGCGCGGCTGGTTTGGCTTTGGTCATAGGATCACTTGAAATTTGTATCCGTTTGGATACAAGAACGATATCAAGCGAATCTTCTCCTGTCAAAGTGAAGTCATCGCGTCCACTTTTCGAAAGGGCGGGACCATGAACCACAGCCCGGACATACTGGTTGTTGGCGGCGGAAACGCGGCTCTGTGTGCGGCCATCACGGCCCGCGAAGCAGGCGTATCTGTTCTGATGCTGGAAAGTGCCCCAAAGCCTTACCGCGGTGGAAACTCACGCCATACGCGCAACTTCCGCTGCATGCATTCAGGTCCGCAAGGCGTGCTGACGCATGCTTATGCCGAAGACGAGTATTTTGAAGACTTGCTGAAGGTGACGGCAGGAAAGACCGACGAAGCTTTGGCGCGCATGACAATTCGTTCCTCTGAAGAATGCTATTACTGGATGGAAGCCCGTGGCGTGCGGTTCCAACCCTCGTTGTCGGGCACCTTGTCCCTATCGCGGACCAACGCATTCTTTCTTGGCGGAGGCAAAGCGCTGGTCAACGCCTATTACCGCACCGCCGCGGACTTGGGGGTCGAGATCGCATATGACGCCGAGGTCATGCACTTGGACCATGACGGCGCTCGCATCAAGACCGTTGATGCGACAGTGGCGGGCGAGCGGGTGGCGCTGACACCACAAGCTGTCGTTGTCGCCTCGGGCGGTTTTCAGGCGGATCTAGATTGGCTGGCGGATGCATGGGGCCCTGCCGCACGCAATTTCCTGATCCGTGGCACACCCTACAACAGGGGCGTGGTGCTGCGGGACCTGTTGGATCAAGACATCGAAAGCGTAGGCGATCCAACCCAATGCCATGCCGTGGCCATCGACGGTCGCGCCCCCAAGTTTGATGGCGGTATCGTAACGCGGCTGGACTGCGTGCCGTTTTCCGTCGTTGTGAACAAGAAAGGCGAACGGTTTTACGATGAAGGCGAAGATGTCTGGCCCAAGCGCTATGCGATCTGGGGCCGGCTGGTGGCCGCGCAACCTGACCAGGTCGGGTATGCGATCATCGACGCCAAATCGCTTGACCTGTTCATGCCGTCCGTGTTCCCGCCATTGTCTGCCGATACGATCGAGGGTCTGGGACAGCAGTTGGGTCTGCCCGGTGATGCGCTGAAGCGGACGGTCGATCAATTCAATGCGGCCTGCCGGCCTGGCCAGTTTCATCCAACGGAACTGGATGGTTTGGCGACCGAAGGTTTGACACCGCCAAAAACAAACTGGGCGCGCCCGATCGTCGAGCCGCCATTTTACGGGTATGCCCTGCGGCCGGGTGTGACCTTCACTTACTTGGGTTTACGCGTGGATCACGGTGCACAGGTTCATAGCAAAGGCGGTGCGGTCGAAAACCTGTGGGCCGCTGGCGAGATCATGGCCGGCTCCATTCTGGGTCAAGGGTATCTTGCTGGGTTTGGCATGACCATCGGGACCGTTTTTGGGCGTCTCGCAGGCAAAGGAGCTGCCGCATATGTCAACTGATCTGATACAGGATGCCCGGCGCCAAGTCGAAATCTGCAATGCATGCCGCTATTGCGAAGGGTACTGCTCGGTTTTCCCTGCCATCACCCGACAGCGCGCGTTTTCCGACGGGGACCTGACCCAATTGGCGAACCTTTGTCACAATTGCCGCGGTTGCTACTATGCGTGCCAGTACACTGAACCTCATGAATTCGCGTTGAACTTGCCCAAAGTGCTTGCCGAGGTCCGCGTAGACAGCTGGAAGGACTTTGCTTGGCCACGTAGTTTTGCCCATTTGTTCGACCGCGCGGGCCTGTTGATTTCCGGCATGCTCGTTGTCGCGCTTGCCGTGCTTTTCGCACTGGCGCAAGCCATGGCGCCTGATACGGGTGCGGGGTTTTACGCCTACATGTCGCACGGATTGATGGTGGCGCTCTTTGCTCCGGCCTTCTTGTTGCCGCTTGTCGCCATTGCCATCGCGATGTCGGGGTACTGGCGCGCCGTTGGCGGTGGCGCTGTGTCTTGGGCTGACGTCCGCAACGCGCTCGCGTCTGCAGGACATATGAAGAACCTCTCTGGCGGGCATGGCGATGGCTGCAATTTTGAAGACGAAGACCGGTTTTCCAATGCGCGGCGCTGGCTGCACCAGGCCACGTTGTACGGGTTCCTTCTGTGTTTTGCGTCCACGTCATCTGGCACGGTTCTGCACTACGGCTTCGGCCTGGAGGCGCCTTACGGCTTGTTCAGCCTGCCGAAACTGCTGGGCGTGCCCGGCGGCGTGATGCTGTGCGTGGGTACTGCCGGGCTTGCCTGGCTCAAGACCAAGGCAGACAAGAACTTGGGCGCCCCGGCTGCTTGGGGCGGAGAGATGGCATTTGTCGTCTTGTTGTTCTTTGTAAGCGCAACAGGCCTGTTGCTATATGCGGCAACAGATACGGCGGCGGTGGGTTGGCTGCTTCCGGTGCACTTGGGAACGGTTCTGACCCTGTTTTTGGTGACGCCCTATTCGAAAATGGCTCATGGGTTTTATCGGATGGCGGCGCTGCTTCGGGATGAGGCGGAAAAGAGAGAACCTGCGCAAGCCTGATGCAGAAGCCAGTCAAAAGCGCCGACGGATACAGGAGAATGGTGTTGCTGTAGAGAGATGAACACTCGACTTCTCCCTTACCAAGGACGGAGCCTGCAGGCTGCTCCTGCCTTTTTTGTCTATTTATGTCAGATAGATAGGCAAGGTTGCCACTTGGAGAGCTTGTCTTGCTTGCCGTTTTCTTGCCAAAAACATCTGCCGCGCGCTGGCTCGTTTTCTCTGGATGTTCATAAGTTGACGCCACCAAGGTGACAGATTTCCAGGCCCCGGCTTCGGCGACTCTTGAATCGAGCCTCGCCTAGCGAGTTACTGAGGATTGGGCGCGAAGCAGGGCGACGACATTCTCGGCGCCGTCGGGGTTCTCAGCCAGTAGTTGAATAATCTCCTCCGACACGCTGGGCAGGTCAATCCCGTACAGAACCCATGACAGCGAAACATCCAGGTAGTCACAAACCGCTATGAGCTTGGAAAGCTGCGGGTCGCGCTTGTTAGTGATAATCCCGGCCAAGTAACTTTCGCCCAGTTCAGCCCCTAACGAAGCTGAGCGCATCGTCTCGCCCTTGTCTTGAAGGGACTCTTTGAGCCGGCGCCGCATGGCCTCGGGTCTGAACAAAGCTGTCATACGATGAAAAATATAGCTGCGGTCCACCTCGTGCACGTATTTTTTAAGGTATACTCGAGAGTGTATGAATAAAAGTATATGTTCGATTTATTGACTACATTGAGCTATACAATGCTGGCTGCAAAAAACTTGCCAACTAACGCTGCATGTTGTGCAATTTCCACGGCCGGTCAATCGGGCTAAGTCATTGGTCTCATGGTGCTGCTGGAGAGAATTGAACTCTCGACCTCTCCCTTACCAAGGGAGTGCTCTACCTCTGAGCTACAGCAGCGCCGTGCGCGGCTGATTAGACCCAAACATCTTGCGGCGCAAGCCACTTTTGGTGACGCAGATTGGGAAATCTCCGCCGCAGGGCCGGGCGGGAAAGCGACCATCTTGCGGTAGACCCTGCACCCATGCTGCGGTAGGTATAAAGGGTATGACGGGCAGCGAAAAAAAGCGTGATACGGGCAAAGCCCCGGCCAGCCGCGAAGACCGGTTGAAAGCCGCCTTGAAGGCCAACCTCGCACGTCGTAAATCGCAGGCGCGGGCGCGCACCGCAGCAGCTGAAAAAAACAAAGAAGAAACAGAGGACTAGGGCAAAATGGATTCGATTGTTGTCACGGGGAACGGCGCGCTCAGCGGCCAGATTCCGATTGCTGGGGCCAAAAACGCTTGTCTGACCCTGATGCCTGCGACCCTTCTGAGTGAAGAGCCACTGACCCTGACCAACGCACCGCGGCTGAGTGACATCAAGACCATGACGCTTTTGCTGCAATCGCTAGGTGCGGAAGTCAGTAGTCTTCAAGATGGCAAAGTGCTCGCAATGTCGAGCCATACCCTGAACAACCACACGGCGCATTACGACATTGTCCGCAAGATGCGCGCGTCCATTCTTGTTCTGGGCCCGATGCTGGCGCGAGATGGACATGCCATTGTGTCGCTTCCCGGGGGGTGCGCGATCGGCGCGCGGCCGGTTGATCTGCACTTGAAGGCGTTAGAAGCCATGGGCGCCGAGATGGATTTGCGCGATGGGTACGTTCACGCCTCTGCGCCGGGCGGATTGAAAGGCGGTGTCGTCGACTTTCCATTTGTCTCGGTTGGCGCCACTGAAAATGCGCTGATGGCAGCGACTTTGGCCAAGGGCAGCACCATTCTGAATAATGCCGCGCGCGAGCCCGAGATCGTCGATCTGGCGCGCTGCCTTCAAAAAATGGGCGCGCAAATCGAGGGCGAAGGCACATCAACGATCACCATTCAAGGTGTGGACCGGTTACATGGCGCCACGCATCAGGTGGTGGCTGATCGCATCGAATTGGGGACATATATGCTCGCCCCGGCCATTTGCGGCGGCGATGTTGAGCTGCTGGGCGGACGGCGCGCGCTGCTGGACGCGTTTTGTGACAAGCTTGAAGAAGCGGGCGCGAGCTTCTCGGAAACAGATATGGGGTTGCGGGTCAGCCGGAACGGAAACGGCATGCGTGCCGTGGATGTCACCACGGCGCCATTTCCGGGTTTTCCAACGGATTTGCAGGCGCAGATGATGGCGTTGCTGTGCACGGCCGACGGCGTCAGCGTTTTAGAGGAGCGTATCTTTGAAAATCGCTTCATGCACGCCCCCGAATTGATCCGCATGGGTGCGCAGATCGACGTGTCGGGCGGCACCGCCACGGTGACTGGTGTTCCTCAGCTCAAAGGTGCGCCGGTAATGGCGACGGACTTGCGCGCCAGTGTGTCGCTGATCCTTGCAGGCTTGGCGGCCGAAGGCGATACAACCGTCAGCCGTGTCTATCACCTGGACAGAGGCTATGAGCATGTCGAAGAGAAACTGCGCGCCGTTGGTGCCATCATCGAGCGGGTCGCGGGATAAGCATGCAGGACGCGCGTTTTGAAGATGTGGGTGAAGCGCCATTGAACATCGGTGCGGTTGATGAAGAAGATCTGCAGGTCATCTCGTCCTTGATCCAAGATGCTGTTTTTCCCATTCAGGAAATGAAATGGCTGGCGCGCGAGCGTCGGTTTGCGGTTCTGCTGAACCGGTTCCGCTGGGAAGATCGCGCTGCCGCGGACAAACGTGGGCGGGCGTATGAGCGCGTGCAGTCCTTGCTTGTCGTGGACGGTGTGGTGCGGGTTGCAAGCCAGGGGATCGATCGCAAACAAACCGAGACCATCCTGTCCTTGATGGCCGTAAGTTTTGAGGCTGGCGAAGATGCAGCCGGTGCGGTGATCCTAACCTTGGCGGGTGACGGTGCGATCCGGTTGGACGTAGAGGCGTTGGATGTTCGGCTCAAGGACGTAACCCGCCCCTATGAAGCTCCATCGCGCCAGGCGCCAGCGCACGAACCCTGATCGACGCGTCCGGGAGTGCTCAAATTCAAAGCACGAATGCGCTGGTCACACCGGACGGGCACATCCAGCATTTTGGTTTTCACAGTGACGGATAGGTTGTCTTCATGAGTGATCGCAACGAACCCCACAAGTCTGTCGCCCACAAAGCCTATGAGGACGCTTTGGCCTTTTTGCTGGGCACGTGGCTGTGTGCGTTGGGCGTGCAGATTCTGACCCATCTTGGCTTGATCACCGGCCAGACGGCCGGTGCGGCTGTGCTTGGGGCCTATGTGACGGACTGGTCGTTCGGCGCCGTCTTTATCGTGCTGAATCTGCCCTTCTATGTAC
>CAWUIW010000145.1:0-8850 GCA_963922515.1 uncultured Rhodobacterales bacterium
ACGTCAAACGGCCAGCCATAGGGGGCATCGGGGGCTTGCAGGCTGCTTGCTTCGCGGATGGCCCGCGGTCCCAGCCGCGTGCCCGGCCGGTTTGTGACAGCCTGATCAAAAGGAATGCCGGTGACGGCGATATCAGCGCCGGTCAGATCCTTTGTGTATCGCCGCCGCAAGAACGACGTTGCACCACCAAAGGTGTTTTCAAAGCTGGGGCCGGTCAAATCATCGCGCGTAAACGCCTGATCCACCTGGTTTTTTGCATCTTCCAGTGCCATTTTCGTCGCTCGTTCCTAACGCCGCATCGGTTCTGAGTTCGCCGATCACTTACGGCAGGGGCTGCGCTCGTTCCACCAATTGAGCGAAGAAGGACGCACCAACAGGCGCGATCGCATCGTTGAAATTGTATTGCGGTGTGTGCAGCCCGGCGCTTGCCCCTTGTCCAATGAAAAGATAGGCGCCCGGGCGGGCCTGAAGCATATACGCGAAATCCTCGGCCCCCATCTCGCGTCCGGCCTCGGGGACGACGCGATGCGATCCGACCACGTCCGAGGCGACCTCTGCCGCGAACGCCGCCTTGTCGGGATCATTCACGGTCGCGGGATAGTGGCGTTCGTACACCAACTCTGCCTCGACGCCATAGGACGCGGCCTGACCGGCAACGATTTCACCCATACGTCGTTCGACCATGTCCTGCACCTTTGGATCGAAGGTGCGCACCGTACCGTTGAGATAGGCGGTTTCCGGTATCACGTTGTCGACGGTACCGGTGTGAATCTGCGTGACGGATACGACAAGGTCGTCCAGCGCGTAGTGATTGCGGCTGACGATTGTCTGCATGGCTTGAGCGATGCCGCACGCCGCCATGACTGGATCGCGCGTGTCCTGCGGAAAAGCCCCGTGTCCGCCCAAACCCTTGATATGCACATGAAACGTATCGACCGCAGCCATGATCGGCCCGGATGAGGTGTAGAACGCGCCTTCGTCGAATTCGGGCGCATTGTGCAGCGCGTAGACCTGCGAAATACCGAACCGGTCCATGATCCCTTCGTCCACCATCACGCCGGCGCCCCCGCCGGCTTCTTCTGCCGGCTGGAAAATCAACGCAACCCGACCAGAAAAGCGCCGCGTTTCGGCAAGGTATCTGGCCGCGCCCAGCAGCATCGCGCTGTGCCCATCATGGCCGCATGCATGCATCTTGCCGTCATGTTCGCTGGCATAGTCTAAACCGGTGTCTTCGGTGATCGGCAGCGCATCGAAATCTGCACGCAAGCCAATGGTCGGGCCATCCCCCTGCCCGTTCACGATCGCCACGATGCCCGTTTGTGCAATCCCTTCGTGCACCTCGTCCACGCCCATTTCGGACAGCCGCTCTGCAATGAAAGCCGCTGTTTTCGGGCAGTCGAATCCAAGCTCGGGGATGCGATGCAGGTGTTGACGCCATGCGGCCATGTCGGCAGCAAAATCCGCAATTCGATTGACCACGGGCATGGGCTGGACTCCTTTTTGCACATCGGGCTTAAACGGCATCAGACACGCAATCCAAGGCCGCCGCAATGCCCGATGACGCTCTCATTCACGATCCCGAAGGCGGGATTGACCGTTTGCTTGAAATCATGCGCCGCCTACGCGACCCGCAAACAGGCTGCCCGTGGGATATAGAACAAACCTTTGAAACCATTGCCCCCTACACCATTGAAGAGGCTTATGAGGTTGCCGATGCAATTGATCGACAGGCCTGGGGCGAAATGGAAGCAGAGCTGGGCGATCTGCTGTTGCAGACGGTCTATCACACGCAAATCGGGGAAGAAGCCGGGCATTTCTCTTTTCAATCGGTGGTGCGGAACATCTCGGACAAAATGGTGGCCCGACACCCGCATGTCTTTGGCGACGAAAGCCGCGACAAAAGCGCCGAACAGCAAACCCGCGATTGGGAAGCGATCAAGGCGGCCGAACGCGCCGGAAAAGCGCAAAGCGGCGCGCTGGATGGCGTTGCAGCAAACCTGCCGGCCCTATTGCGCGCGTTCAAGCTGCAGAAACGGGCCGCTCGGGTCGGCTTTGACTGGACGGATACACAGGACGTGCTGAGCAAGATCGCCGAAGAAGCCGCAGAGCTTGTCGAAGCGCGCGACACGATGACCGCAGACGAGATCGAGGATGAATTGGGGGATCTTCTGTTCGTTTTGGCCAACCTTGCGCGGCATCTGGACATCGAACCAGAAGCTGCCTTGCGCCGCACCAATGCCAAGTTCATCCGGCGGTTCGAAGCCGTGGAACGCAAACTGTCTTTGCAAGGCAAAGCCCCACAGGACAGCACGTTGGCAGAAATGGATGCGCTTTGGGACGTCGTGAAGGCCGAAGAGCGCGCCACTAAGTGAGGCAGACAACCCCGGGCATCGCGGCGATGCGCCCCAAGTCGTTTTGATACCGCCGATCCAGCTGCTCTGCGGCAGTGTTTGCAAAGGATGCAACGCCGCGCTTGTCGGTCTCGTCAACATGTGCTGCGATCAAGGCGGCGCAAGCGTCTCTGCTCAGGTCTTCGCCTGACGCGAACCGCGCCTGAATAGCCTGCAGCGCAGCATCGGTCGGGCTGATGTTCAGGGACCGGGCCGGTTCCGTCAAACCCGCAAGATCAAGGTCCGGCACAAGTTTGCCCAACAATTCCAAGCTTGTACCACGCTGCTCATAAGTCACAACAGTCATACGAACTGGCTGCAGCGCGCGTTGCATCACGTCGATCAATTCGGGCCAGCCGCGATCCATGGATACAAAGGCGTCGCTATACGTCGCAAAGGGCGCGATGCGCGTTCCGGACGCGCGCAGACGATACGCAGACACAAAAAGCTCGCTATAGGGGCGGATCACGTAAAGCAGGTGCTTTGGCGGTGACACCAAAAGCTCTGACAGCACCTGCAAACGATCTTCTGCAGCGGGATAGAACTTTCCCCAGTAGAACTGGATCATCTGGCCGGGAATGTTTTCTTCCGACAGCAAAAGCGGCCGCGATGCATCGGCGTATTGACGATCGAAATCTGCGCGCATTTTCGCGATCCAGTCGTCATGGCTCAGCTTGACCTTCGGACGTTGCTTGAGGATCAACCTAAGCGCGCCGCCATCGATGCCGCCCCGATGCGGAAACCCGGCGTCATACCCTTTGTCCCGCAAGGCATCCCGGTTGGTCGCAAGGCAAAGTTGGAATGAACTTGTGCCGGTTCGATGTGCACCGGCGTGAATATAAACATCCCTTGCCACTGCAGCCTCCTTCTTCGGTTCTGTTCTGACGACCGTATTGCGCTGGGGATTACATTACGATTATGGCTTTTAGCAAACAGCATCGCTTGAAACGCGGCTGCAGACGGAGTGCCACATGACAGCGCGCAAAATCATCATCGACACCGATCCGGGGCAGGACGACGCGGTCGCCATTTTGCTGGCCCTGGCCAGCCCAGAAGAGATCGAGGTTCTGGGGATCACAGCCGTGGCCGGCAACGTGCCACTGGCACTGACGGCCAAGAATGCGCGCATTGTGTGCGAGTTGGCCCAGCGAACGGACATTCCCGTGTTTGCGGGCTGTGGTGCCCCGATGGTCCGCAAACTGGTCACGGCCGAACATGTGCATGGCAAAACGGGCCTGGATGGTCCGGTTCTGCCGGATCCACGCATGCAACTTCAGGATCAAAATGGTGTGGATTTCATTATTGAAACTCTGCGCCGCGAGCCTGCAGGCACGGTCACGCTTTGCCCGCTGGGTCCCTTGACCAATGTCGCGACAGCGTTGGTCAAAGCACCCGACATCGCGGAAAAGATACAGGAGATCGTGCTGATGGGCGGCGCCTATTTCGAGGTAGGCAACATCACACCGACGGCCGAGTTCAACATTTACGTAGACCCAGAAGCCGCTGATATCGTGTTTAAATCAGGCGCCGACATCACAGTCTTGCCGTTGGACGTGACACACAAGGCGCTGGTGACCAAGGCCCGCAACGACGCGTTCCGCGATCTGGGATCAAACGTTGGCGTCGCGGTCGCCGAAATGACCGATTTCTTCGAACGGTTCGACAAAGAAAAATATGGCAGCGCGGGTGCGCCCCTGCATGACCCATGTGTCACGGCATACCTGATCAGGCCCCAGCTTTTTAGCGGCCGTCACATCAACGTGGAAATCGAAACGACATCCGACCTGACGTTGGGGATGACGGTGGCGGATTGGTGGCGGGTTTCAGGCCGCGCACCGAATGCGACGTTTATAGGCGATGTCGACGCGGACGGGTTCTTTGCCTTGCTGACCGAACGTTTGGCCCGCTTATGAGTGCGGCTCTGAAACTGGCGAAACCGGACGACCTTGAAAAGCTGTTGGCCTTGGTGGCTGCCTTTCACGCCGAAGAAAACCTGCCGTCGACAGAAGCGGCCAACCGGGCCGCCTTGCAGCCGTTGCTCGACGGCAGTCCGCATGGCGCCGTGTACATGATCGGCCCGGGGCGTGCGCCGATCGGTTATGCGATCATCACGTTCGGTTGGTCGATTGAATTCGGTGGCATGGATGCCTTTGTCGACGAAATCTACTTGCGCCCGGCCGTACGCGGGCGCGGCATTGCCGGCGAAACACTGAATGCATTGGCCCAGGCCTTGGGCGACGCAGGCGTAACCGCCTTGCATCTGGAGGTGGATCGCGAGAACGAAAAGGCCAACCGGCTTTACGCCCGCACCGGTTTCAAACCCCGTGATCGTTATGTCCTGATGTCTCGACGGCTCTAGCATTTCGACCGGCACCACTTACATCCGGCTCATGAGTTTGCACATTCCCTTCGACAACAGCTATGCCCGGTTGCCCGGCAGTTTTTACAGCCCGCAATCCCCCACCCCGGTACGTGCGCCCAGACTGATCGCGTTCAACGAGACTTTGGCCAAGCTTCTGGGTATCGAAGCCGGTGATGACCAGGAAATGGCACATGCCTTTGCCGGCAATCACATACCGGATGGTGCCAGCCCATTGGCGCAGCTTTACTCCGGCCACCAGTTTGGTCAGTACAACCCGCAATTGGGCGATGGCCGCGCCGTGCTGCTGGGCGAAACCATTGGCATAGACGGGCAGCGGCGCGACATTCAGTTGAAGGGCAGCGGACGGACACCCTACTCACGCATGGGTGACGGGCGGGCGTGGCTGGGACCGGTTCTGCGCGAATACGTGGTGTCCGAGGCGATGAACGCGCTGGGGATACCCACAACCCGGGCATTGGCCGCAGTGGAAACAGGCGAAGTCGTGGTTCGGGAAACCCCCTTGCCCGGCGCCGTGCTGACGCGTGTGGCATCGAGCCATCTTCGTGTGGGTACCTTTCAGGTGTTTGCCGCGCGCGGGCAGATCGCAGAACTCGCGCGACTGACACAGTATGCCATTGACCGCCACTATCCGGACGCTGACGGCCCAATGGGGCTATTGGCGGCGGTGCGCGATGCGCAAGCACGACTGATATCACAGTGGATGTCGGTGGGGTTCATTCACGGTGTCATGAATACGGACAATTCCAGCATCTCGGGCGAAACGATCGATTATGGGCCCTGCGCCTTTATGGACCAGTATCATCCGAACACGGTGTTCAGCTCGATCGATCAGCACGGGCGCTATGCCTATTCCAATCAACCCGATATCGCGGTTTGGAACCTGGCCCAATTGGCCACGGCGTTGATCCAGCAAATGGACGATAAAGAAGCCGCTGTCGAAGCGGCGACAGAGATTGTGCATGCCATGCCTGCCCAAATACAAGTCGAGTGGCTCGACCGGTTCCGCGCCAAGATCGGGCTCGCGACCGAGGATGACGATGATCTGGAGCTTGTATCGGACCTGTTGCGCCGCATGGCGGACAATCAGGCAGATTTCACCAACACGTTCCGCGCCCTTCCCACCGCGCATGCCCGCGATCAATTCACCGACCCCGCCGCATTTGATGACTGGGCCGTGCGCTGGCACGCGCGGGTGTCGGGTGAAGCCAACCCGTGGGACAGAATGGCGGGCGTCAATCCAGCCTACATTCCCCGCAACCACCGCATCGAACAGATGATCGATGCCGCGGTGCAAGGCGACTATGGTCCGTTCGAACGATTGAACGCCGTGCTGGCGACCCCTTTCGAAACGCAGGACGCAGCAGACGACTTGTCGCGCCCGCCAACGCCTTCCGAAGTGGTGCCCGCCACGTTTTGCGGGACCTAGGGCTAGCGCCGGTTGATCAGAATCAGGCCGGCGGCCACAAGCCCCAGTGCGACCCAAACCTGGGCGTCGATCTGTTCCCGCAGCAGAAGCCAGCCCAGCAACACCGCAAACACCGGCGACAAAAAGCTGAACGACGCTACGGTTCCTGCCTTGTAAATCGTCATCAGCCAGAACCAGAACAGGAAACCAAGGCTGGCAATACACACGATCTGAAACAGCAACCCGGCGATGTGCAATGCGGTTGGCTCGCGGATCAGGTCCCCCATCATGGGGGCAAGCGCCAACAGCAAGACCGCCGATACAACCACCTGAACGAACAGCTGCATTTCGGGGCGCACCTCGGCCAAGGGCGTCGCCCGGATCAACAAGGCAATGCCGGCCCATAAAAGCGCGGCCCCAAGTGCCAGCAGGTCCCCCAACAGATCCGCGCCCGCGGCGCGGTTGGCCAGCGCCAGAACCACGCCCCCCATGGCCAGTGCCATGCCAAGCATGCGAATGGCGGTCAGCCGTTCGTTCGGCAACAAGAAGTGACTGGCCAAGGCCAACCACACGGGCATCGAATAAAAAATGATGGAACTGCGTGCGACGGTGATGCGATCCAAGGCGACGAACAGGCAAATGAATTCAACGGTAAAGAAAACGCCGGCCAGCACGCCCCAGACACGGGTATGCGCCGGCAGGTGCAAGGGAATGCCGCGCGCTTTCATCCAGATGTAAAGTACGATCACGGCGCCCGCAGACCGCAAGCCCGCTTGAAACACCGGGCCGAAGCCGCCGCCTGTCACCTTGATCACCACCTGGTTTAATCCAAGCAGCAGCGCGAAACCCGTCAGGGCCACCGCGCCGAACAAATCTATGCCACGTCGTTCCGTCATGCCGCCCACAGGAGGCACTCTATCGTCCGCTGTCAACGCGGGAAAAGCGAGGCGCCCCAATTGTCAACAATTATGCTGACCGGCCTTTGGCGGTCTGGCATTGTGCCAAGAAGTTTACAAAAGGGAGGGACAACATGAGCTTAATGGGAACTTTGGCGAAAGTCGCCATCGGGTACGCTGCGGCGCGCGGTGTCGATCGCCTGTCCGGCGGCCAAGGGCTTGCCGGATTGTTTTCTGGTGCACAGATCGACGCCAGCAAAGCAGCTGCAAGCCCTGCGCCGGGCACTGAACCACTTCAGGCGATGATGGGCCAGATGAAGGGACAAATGTCCGGTTTACAGGACATGATGGCTGATTTTGCTTCCAAGTCGGGTATGGACCTGAGCGCATTGATGGGTCAAAGCGCTGCGTCAAACCCCTTGTTTTCTGGAGGCCAGGCGCCTGGCGTCGGGATGGCCGGACTGTTTTCCGCAATGGGCGGGATGGCATCGATGGCAGGTAAGAACATGGGCAACATGATTGACCAGTTCAGCAACATGGCCCCCAACCCGCAAGCCGACCAATACGCCGGATTGCTGTTGAGGGCGATGATCCAGTCGGCAAAGGCAGACGGCAAGATCGACGCATCAGAACGGTCAAAAATTATGGACATCGTCGGTGACGACGCCGATCAGGCCGACATTGACTTTGTTGAAGCGCAGCTGGATGCGGACCCGGATCCCGACGCTTTGGCCGCGGACACGCCGGAAGGCATGCAGATGCAGGTGTACTCGATGTCCCTGATGACAATCGATGTGGATACCCAGGGCGAGGCGAAGTATCTGGACCAACTTGCCAAGGCTCTGGGCCTGAACCAGCAAACGGTCAATGCCCTGCACATGCAGATGGGTCTCAAGCCGCTTTACGCATGATTGGCTGTGGCGGTTTCTGACCAGCCGATGTAAAACCCCGCCCCAAGCACGAACGAGGGCAGGATGACGGACACGATCATCGAACGGTGCGAGGCCAAAGGCCTGCGCATGACCGGCCAGCGCCGGACAATTGCGCAGGTCCTTGAAACCAGCGAAGATCATCCGGACGTCGAAGAGCTTTACGCGCGCGCGACGGCGCAAGATCCCGGAATCTCTCTGGCCACGGTGTATCGCACCGTAAAACTCTTCGAAGAGGCAGGCATTCTGGACCGGCTCGAATTCGGTGATGGCCGCGCCCGCTACGAAGATGCCGAGCGGGACCACCACGACCACCTGATCGATATCAACTCGGGCGAAGTCATCGAGTTCGTCGACCCTGAAATCGAGGCGTTACAGCTCAAGATCGCCGCAAAGCTGGGTTACGAACTGCGTGGCCACAAGCTGGAGCTGTATGGAGTTCCGATCAAGAAGTCCTGACAGCCAGACGCATCACCAAGGGGATCAGGCCCGTCAAAATCATCAAGCGCGCGACATGACAAGCCGCGACAAATCCCGGGTTGGCCCCCAAAACGGCACTGAGCGCGATCATTGTCTCGAACCCGCCGGGTGCAAACCCGGTCAGCAGCGTGCTGAACGGCATCCCGAGCAACGGCAGCAAGGCCAGCGCGGCAATCACAGTCAGGATGCTCGCCAAAAGTGTTGTGATAGCGCCTGCCCCGGCCGCGCCAATCAAGGCCTGAAAACTCATGCCGGAGAACCGGGTTCCGATCATGGTTCCGAGCACAATGAATGCGACGGTTGCAAGCCAAGGTGGCAACCCGCCATGCACCCAGCCCGCGCCATGCGCCACGGCCGAGACCATCAT
>CAWUIW010000146.1:0-8712 GCA_963922515.1 uncultured Rhodobacterales bacterium
CTACTTTGCCCGCGCGATCCGCAAAGACGTGTCTGGTGTCAGCGACAGCCTTGATATGATTGGATGGGTGTTTCCTGATCAGGGTGGCAACGGTACACACATGAACCTGTCGGGTGGCGGTGTGGCCGCACATGCACCCAACAAGGACAACGCGATTGCGTTCCTCGAATACCTGACAAGCGATCAAGCACAGCAGTATTTCTCCGCCGGGAACGACGAATATCCCGCGGTGCCCGGGGTCGGGCTGTCGCCGTCAGTAGCCCAACTTGGCTTTTTCAAACCGGATGACGTGGACCTGTCAGCTGTTGCCAAGAACGTGACCACGGCACAGAAAATCTTCAACGAAGTCGGTTGGGAATAAACTGAACACCAGACAAGGAGATCTTGCGATGGCTTGGAACCGGCGGCATTCAAATGTTGCCGGTTTTTTCGTGCATGAGACCGGCCTTTAACTTTCAATGTCTTTTCGGTCCGGATTTGATTGACTAGTGGCCTGGACGCAGTCACATTCCCCTTTATGGGAAAAATTCCAGAAAATCATGTCTAACGTTTCCGCCCGATTATCCGACAACTTGAAGTCTTTGCGCCAATCGCGCGGATTGACGCTGGAAGGTTTGGCCGAGATCAGCTCTGTCAGCCGGGCCACCTTGTCACGCATCGAAAATACGGATGTCAGCCCAACCGCGGAGATACTGGGACGATTGGCAACCGCGTACGGTATGTCGATCTCGCGGTTGATGGTTTTGGCTGACGAGTCGTTTTCTTTGCATGTGCCACGCAGCGCACAGCCTTTTTGGCTGGATCCTGGCAGCGGATTGCGCCGCCGCGTGCTATCTCCACCCGCATCCGGACTTGGCGGAGAGGTTGTGGAATGCGAGCTACCATCGGGAGCGCGTGTTGACTACGATGCCCCGGCACGACCCGGCCATGAACATCATGTCATGCTTCGGTCTGGCCTTTTGTACCTGACGATTGATGGGGTCGAGTACGAATTGCACGAGGGCGATACGTTGCGGTTCAGGCTGTATGGCCCGTCCAGTTTTCAAACACCGCACCACACCAGTGCAACCTATATTCTGGTTCTGGTTGATGGATGACGGCGTGGTCATGGTATTGCACGAAACCTGCTCCGAGGTCTTGCCTGATCTATCTGAACTGCTGCACGCGTGCGTGCATGATGGCGCCAGCGTTGGCTTCATCCTGCCATTTACCCTAAAGGATGCTCAGAGGTTTTGGACGACGGGCGTTTTCCCCGCCGTTCAGCGCGGGGAAGTTGCGCTTTTTATCCTGAAAATCAAAAACAGACCGGTTGGCACAGTTCAATTGGCGACCGCACTTGCGCCGAACCAAACGCATCGCGCAGACATCGCCAAGCTTTTGGTGCACCCCGCACACCGGCGGCGGGGCCATGCCCGCCAACTCATGACGGCAGCAACATCCATGGCGCAAGCACAAGACATATCCTTGCTGGTCCTCGATACGCGCAGCACCGATCCGGCAAGGCTGTTATATGAAAGCCTTGGCTTTGAAACTGCCGGTGAGGTTCCAATGTATGCACGCAACCCGTTCGAGCCCAAAATGGAAGCCACGACATTCATGTACAAGGTTTTGGCATCATGATCGGCGATCGTCTGCCGATCACTGTGCTCAGTGGCTATCTGGGCGCCGGAAAGACGACGTTGGTTAACCGACTTCTCAAAGAAGATCATGGCAAGCGTCTGATGGTTCTGGTCAACGACTTCGGCGCGGTGAACATCGACGCAGATTTGCTGTCGAACTGCGGCGCCAACACCATGGCCCTGACTAATGGTTGTGTGTGCTGTTCATTGGAGGGCGATCTGTTCGACGCCCTGAACACGGTTATGGACATGAGCCCAAGGCCCGAGCACCTGATTGTCGAAACCAGCGGTATTGCAGATCCAGCCTCTATTGCCGCGGCCGCTATTGCCGAGCCGTCCCTGTCTTATGCAGGGATCGTCACGCTGGTCGATGCGTTGAACTTTGATGATCTGATGCGCGATCCGGAGGTCGGGCCGCAGGTCAAAAACCAGGTGTCAGCTGCAGACCTCGTCTTGATCTCCCGCTGCCCAGAAAACCCGGACGTCCTCGAGAGACTGGCTGATCTGGGGGCTCGGATGCCCATGGCTCTACCGGATGGCCCGGTTGCCAACTTGTTGCTGGACCTGGTCCCGATGCCAAAGGGGCGGGCCCCGGTGTCGCATCCGGCCTATGTATCATGGGCACATCAATCCCACACAACAGTCAATCGTGAACGGTTGGGCGAAAAGCTGGCCAATCGTCCCACAGGTCTTTACCGGATGAAGGGCACGGTCCTGACCGACGATGGCGGATACGAAATCCACGTTGTTGGTCAATTCGTGCAAGCGCGGCGCAAGCGGGACGCGACAGAAACACGGCTTGGCGGATTGGGGCCCGCCTCGCAGGTCAGCAAGCAAGAGATCGAAAACTGGTGGACCGCTGCCTAGCGGCGGCGCCCAACTTGTTGGCAGATCAGAATTACCGGCAGCAAACCGACGGCCACAATCACAAGTGAGGGCACGGCTGCGCCTTCAAGCCGTTCGTCGCTTGCCAGTCTGTGCGCCTGAACAGCCAGCGTGTCAAAATTGAACGGACGCATGATCAATGTGGCTGGCAGCTCTTTCATCACATCTACAAAGACAATGAGCAAAGCGGTCAACAAGCTGGGCGTCAGGATGGGCAGGTGCACACGGCGCAATGCGCCCAGCGGCGTTTGCCCCAATGAACGGGCAGCGGCGTCCATGTTGACGTGCACGGTGGCTTGACCGCCTTCGTATGCCCCCAGTGCCGCGGCCAGGAAGCGTACCATGTAGGCGAGTACCAACAACCAGATAGAGCCCGTGACCAATAGCCCGGTCGAAAAGCCAAACTGCGCACGAGCAAACGCGTCGAGCGCGTTGTCAAAGGCAGCAAAGGGCACCAGTAACCCGACTGCGATCACACCGCCTGGCACTGCGTATCCAAGCCTTGCCACATAGGTGCCGGCCCGGGCCAAAGGCGCCACGCTGATGCGACGGTAAAACCCGATCAGGATCGCTGCGCAGGCCGTTAAAGCCGCGGCTGTGCCGGCCAGCGTGATCGAATTCTGAACAAAGCCGCGGTAGCGGCGGCTAAGCAGGTCCTGTTCAGATCCAAGCCCCATGTCCAACAGGACGATCACGGGCAGCAAAAATCCAAAAAGCACAGGAACACTGCACAACGATATGGCAAAGACCGCCTGCCAACCATGCAAGTCTGCGCGGGGCATAGCGACGGCGGCCTTGCCGGCATGATGATACTGCGCACTGCCGCGTTGCCGCCGTTCCAACACGGCCAGCACAAGGGCAAACATCAAAAGGCACAATGCCAACTGCGCAGCGCCAGCCCGGTCTGCCAGCAAGAACCAGCTGGTGTAAATGCCGGTCGCAAAGGTCTGCACGCCAAAATAAGACACTGTGCCGTAGTCCGCGATGGTTTCCATGACGACCAGTAGAACACCGGCGGCAATGGCCGGTCGGGCCATCGGAAAACTGATGCGCATAAACGCAGATACTGCGCCGGCCCCAAGTGCCCGTGCTGCCAAGAAGGCCGCCGCGCTTTGCTGCAGAAACGCGGCCCGCGCCAGCAAGTAGACATAAGGGTACAAAACCATGACCAGCATCGCGGCAGCCCCGCCTGTCGACCGGATCTCTGGAAACCAGTAGTCCCGCGGCCCCCAGCCAGTGATGGCGCGCAACGTCGACTGCACGATGCCTGGGTGGTCCAATAAGAAGGTGTACGCGTACGCGAGAACGTAGGCGGGGAAGGCCAGTGGCAGGACCAAAGCAATTTCAAACAGGCGCACGCTGGGAAACCGGGTCATCGTGACAAGCGCCGCGGCGCCCACTCCTAATGCCGCTGACCCAATGGCCACCAGGGCGACGAGGGCGACGGTCGTACCGGTGTAGCGCGGTAGAACCGTATCCATCAGGTGCGCCAACGTTTCTGTGCCCCCGGTCGTTGCTGCAAGAAATACAGCAACCATGGGAAGCAGGCAGGCAAACGTGACCAAAATGGCGAAACCAGCCAGTGCGCGCGGCCCCGAGGCCACGCGTGCCACTCTGCCGCGCTGTGATATGTCTGTCATTGCCTACCCAATGCCAAAAGGGCCGCCGCGCTTATGCGCTGAAATGGCGGGCAGAGACCAGAGCGGATGTGCTTTAGTCGTACTTTCTCCGGTCCTCAATGACGAGCCCATCGCGCGGCAAAGATCCAGGAGCGACGACCTCGACCGCGCCTTTGAGCTTCAGTACATCAGCCACTGATGCCGCGTATGCAACCGGATCGCCATGCGTGGCCTCCAGTCGGACGGTCATAAGGTCCATCTCACCCTCGCGCGTTGCTATCACGCGGGCGCGCGAAACTTCTTCATGGCGATCAACAAGGGCAGCCACCTGTTCTGGCCTAACAAACATGCCCTTGATCTTTGTTGTCTGGTCGGCGCGTCCCATCCATCCCTTGATACGCATGTTGCTGCGTCCACAGGGGCTGACCCCGGGCAAGACAGCGCTCAGATCCCCGGTGGCAAATCGGATCAACGGATAGTCCGGATTCAAGCTGGTGACGACGACTTCTCCTACATCACCCGGCTCAACAGGGCTGCCCGTACCGGGTACAACGATTTCAACGATGACGTGTTCATCGACGATCATGCCTTCCATCGCCGGACTTTCATATGCGATGTTCCCCAGATCGGCCGTCGCGTAGCACTGCAGACACGTGATACCGCGATCGGCGTACTCTTGGCGCAACGAAGGGAACAAGGCGCCCCCGCCCACGGCCGCCTTGGTGAACCCCAGTTCCACGCCCATGCCTTCGGCCTTGTCCAAAATGACCTTGAGATAGTCAGGCGTGCCCGCATAGGCGGTACATCCCAGATCACGTGCGGCCGTCACTTGGAGTTCCGTCTGGCCCGTACCAGCCGGGAGAACCGCAGCGCCAACCGCGCGGGCCCCGTTCTCAAAGATCATGCCTGCAGGGGTCAAATGATACCCGAAACAGTTTTGAACAATGTCACCTTTGCCAATGCCTACGGCATGCAAAAAACGCGCCATACGCCACCAGTCATGATCAACCCCGCCGGGTTCATAAATAGGGCCAGGCGATTGGAACACATGGGCAAAGGCAGATGGCGGTTTCGTGGTGAAGCCTCCAAATGGCGCCGCGGGCGTTTGCGCCTGACCCAGTTCCGACTTTCGCAAAACGGGCAGCGCAGCCAACGCGGCGGTGTCCGTGACCGCGTTGGCGTCGACGCCTTGCAAGGATGCCTCGTAACCGGCGATGGATCGCGCACGTCGGATCTGCTCTGGCAACCGAACCGCCAGATCCGCGCCGCGTTCATCTGCGCTGCGGGTTTCAAGGTCGTCATAGTGGGTCATCATTGCGTCCCGCATCAGCTCAGCCACCTTTTTCTGCGGCGATAAGACCGCACATCGCGAAAGGACTTACGGCCCTCTTCCGACATGCCGAGATAGAATTCCTTCACATCCGGATTTTCGCGCAGGTCAGCAGCCGGGCCGTCCATGACGACACGACCGGATTCCAAGATGTAGCCATAATGTGCAAATCGCAATGCAACGTTCGTGTTCTGCTCGGCCAGCAAAAAGGTCACGCCCTCTTGCTCGTTCACCGATTTCACAATCTCGAAAATCTGTTCCACAAGCTGTGGGGCCAGTCCCATGGACGGTTCGTCCAACAGGATGGTTTCTGGCTTTGACATCAACGCGCGTCCGATCGCGCACATCTGTTGCTCGCCTCCAGACGTATAGCCTGCCTGACTTTTGCGGCGTTCCTTGAGGCGCGGGAAGTACGTGTAAACCCGCTCCAGATCCGCGTTGAGGTCGCCTTTTGAAATACTGCGCGTGTATGCACCCGTCAGCAGGTTTTCCTCGACTGTAAGGTGTTCAAAGCAGTGGCGACCTTCCATCACTTGGACAACGCCCATGCGGACCAAATCTGCAGGATCCAACTCTGCCGTGCGCTGCCCCTTGTACAGGATTTGTCCCTTGGTGACTTCGCCCCTCTCGCTGGCCAGCAAACCAGAAATCGACTTCAACGTGGTCGTCTTGCCTGCGCCGTTCCCGCCCAAAAGAGCGGTGATACCACCCTTTGGCACCTTGAGGCTCACACCCTTCAAAACGAGGATCACGTGGTTGTAGATCACCTCGATATTGTTCACTTCAAGAACTGTCTCGCCCGTGTCACCTGCATCCAGCATCAGATCATCATCTCACAAAAATTCTCAAAGGATCCGGCCGCCACACAAGGTGGCGACCGGGTACAGCGACATCACGAACAGTTGGACGCGATGTTGTTTTCCGCGGCATAGGCCGAGCTGTCTTCGTTGATCAGCGCACCGATCACTTCGCCGTCGGTCGGCTTAAACTCGGAGATCAACGACCACTCTTGTGCCGAAGCATCCCACTGGGTCACTCCGACCAACGCATCGCCGCCGTGGTTTGCGCAGCTGACCGCAAAGCTCGGGCCAAAGTTTGGCAGTCCCAGCTCTTCCATCAAAGCAGGCGTCACTTCCAACGCTTCCATGCCATCGCGCATCATGCCGGCGGTGATTTCACCGGTGCCATGGATTTCTTGGGCCTTCTTGGCGGCCTCTGCAGCCAGCATCGCGGCATACAAGCCGCGGTTGTACAGCACAGTGCCGATCTGGTCACCAGCACCAGCCGTCAGCCCCTTGTCAACGACATGCGTCTTGATGTCATCAAACACAGGGAAATCGCTGCCAACACCGTGGAACGTCAGCGCTTTGTAGCCGTTGGCGGCATCGCCTGCTGCCAGAACGTCATTCTCGGAACCGGACCACCAGATGCCGATGAAGTTTTCCATCGGGAACCGGATGTTCGCGGCCTCCTGAACGGCGACCTGGTTCATCACGCCCCAACCCCACATCAAAACGTTGTCAGGACGGTCACGACGGATTTGCAGCCACTGCGACTTTTGCTCTTGGCCCGGATGGTCAACCGGCAACAGACTCAGTTCGAACCCGTGTTTCTTCGACAGCTCTTCGAGTGTCCGGATCGGCTCCTTGCCATAGGCCGAGTTGTGATAAACCAGCGCGATTTTCTTGCCGCTGATGTCACCATTATTGATTTCCAACAGGTAGTTCACCGCACCCGATGCACCATCCCAGTAGTTGGCAGGATAGTTGAAGACATGGCTGAAAACGTCACCGTTTTTGGCCGACGTACGACCATAGCCCATCGAGTGGATCGGGATATCGTCCGCGGTTGCTTTCGGGATCAACTGATAAGTAATGCCGGTCGAAAGCGGTTGGTACACAAGTGCACCTTCCCCTTTGGTCGACTCGTAGCACTCGACACCCTTTTCCGTGTTGTACCCGGTTTCGCACTCCAGAACGCGGGCAGGGACGCCACCGATACCGCCGTCGCGTTCGTTCAGCAGGGTGAAATAGTCGGCATAGCCATCAGCAAACGGGATGCCGCCTGCCGCGTAGGGGCCGGTACGATAGCTCAGCGATGGGAACACAAGGTCCGCCATCACGGGGCCTGCGGCCATAACGGCGCCCAGCGCCACGGTTGTCAGTTTCAAAGTCATCGGGGTTTTTCCTCCCTTTGGTGTTGTCCGATGTCGGCGAGGTTGATCCCCCGCTTATGGTTCAAGGCCCACCCTAATGCGGGAAGGGCCAAAGCCTCAGTTTTTCCTTGGCCACGCGCCATAGCTGCGCCAGCCCATGCGGCTCTGCAATCAAGAAGATGATGATTAGCGCGCCAACAATGACAAGCTGGAAATGCGCCACGATGTCCGTCGGCCACCCCAGAACATCCACTCCCATCACCTTCAACGCCACCGGCAGCAAGACCAAGAATGCCGCGCCGGCAAAGGACCCAAAGATGGACCCAAGCCCGCCAATGATGATCATGAAAAGAACAAGGAATGACTTGGTGATCCCAAACACTTCGCCGACCTCGACCGCGCCAAGATAAACAGCGAAGAACAGCGCGCCAGAAACGCCAACAAAGAAGGAGCTGACGGCAAAGGCGGTCAACTTGGCTTTCAGCGGGTTCACTCCAATGATCTCGGCCGCGATATCCATGTCACGGATTGCCATCCAGGTTCGGCCCAGCGTGCCGCGGGTCAGGTTCCGCGCCACGATGGCGCTGGCGGCACAGAACACAAGACAGAACAGATAGGTGGCCCACGCCTCTGTATTGGGGCCCGTAACAGCAATGCCAAAAACGGTCCGTTCCGGAGCATTGATCTGGCCGGAAGCCGAATAGTTGTAAAACCACGGCACCCGATTGAACAACCACACCAGAAAGAACTGCGCGGCCAAGGTTGCAACGGCAAGGTAGAACCCTTTGATCCGCAAAGACGGCAGACCGAACAAAACCCCGACAAACGCGGTGACACCGCCGGCCAGAATAACATGAATGAACATGCTGACATCGGGAAAGGCGGTCATCAACTTGTAGCAGGCATAGGCACCAACCGCCATGAAGCCACCTGTCCCCAACGACACCTGCCCGCAATATCCCGTCAGAATGTTTAACCCGATCGCTGCAATCGCATAAATCAGAAAGGGCAACAGGATTGCGTTGACCCAATAATCGTTGATCAGGAAGGGGATCACCGCGAAGGCGACGATCAGAACAAAGTAGTACCGGTACCGATCAAACC
>CAWUIW010000147.1:0-8653 GCA_963922515.1 uncultured Rhodobacterales bacterium
ACGCTTTCATGCATCATTTCGCTGAGCATCGGGTGTGGAAACACCGTGTGCATCAGGTCCTCTTCCGTTGTTTCCAACTGCCGGCCCACAACGTAGCCTTGGATCAGTTCGGTCACTTCTGCACCAACCATATGGGCGCCCAAAAGCTCGCCCGTCTTGGCATCGAACACGGTTTTTACCATACCTTCGGCCTCGCCCAAAGCGATGGCCTTGCCGTTGCCAATAAAGGGAAAACGACCGACTTTCACGTCATAGCCAAGCTCTTTGGCCTTGGCTTCAGAGTACCCGACGCTGGCCACCTGCGGGTGACAATAGGTGCACCCTGCGATGCTTTCGGGTTTCACCGGGTGCGGATGGCCACCTGCAATCATTTCGGCAACCATCACGCCCTCGTGGCTGGCCTTGTGCGCCAACCATGGTGCGCCGGCAATATCGCCGATGGCCCAGACCCCTTCGACCCCGGTCCGGCAATATTCGTCTGTCACGACGTGGGAGCGGTCAACTTTGACGCCCGCGGCCTCAAGGCCCAGGCCTTCGACATTGCCAACAATGCCGACGGCAGAGATCACGGTGTCAAACTCATGCGTTTCGACCTTGCCACCGCTTTCGATATGCGCCGTCACCTTGCCCTTGCCGCGGTCCAGTTGCTTGACCATGGCTTTTTCCATGATCTTCATACCCTGTTTGACAAAGCTCTTTTTGGCGAATGCGCTGATCTCGGCATCTTCCACCGGCAGGATCCGGTCCATCACCTCGACCACTGTCGTATCGGTTCCCAAGGTGTTGTAAAAACTAGCAAATTCGATCCCGATCGCTCCGGATCCGATCACCAGAAGCTTTTTCGGCATGCGGGGCGGCACCAACGCGTGTTTATAGGTCCACACCAGATCACCATCAGCTTCCAATCCCGGCAATTCGCGGGCCCGTGCACCGGTGGCCAGAATGATGTTCGGGGCAGTCAAGTCTTCGGTGCCCTTGTCGGTTGTCACGCTGACCTTGCCTTTGCCCGACAACGTCGCCTCGCCCATAATTGCGGTCACTTTGTTTTTCTTGATCAGGTGGCTGACACCAGAACTCAGTTGCTTGGCGACCGCGCGACTGCGTTTCACGACCGCGTCCAGATCGTAACCGATGCCCTGTGCCGACAGGCCGAAATCCTTGGCCCGCTCCATCAGGTGAAATACTTCGGACGACCGCAGCATCGCTTTGGTTGGAATGCAGCCCCAGTTCAGGCAGATGCCGCCCATGTGCTCGCGTTCCACAACAACTGTTTTCAGTCCCAGTTGCGCAGCCCGTATCGCTGCAACATATCCGCCAGGACCGGCGCCGATAACTATGAGATCAAAGGATTTAGCGGCCACAACGTCCCCTCGGCAAAGGCGATTTCAAAACTAGTTTACCATTAAACTACTTTTTCTGCGGCAGCAATGCGCGACGAATGCGACATTTCGAACCTGGCGTCAGCTTAGGGTGCGGGTGCGCCAAACGGCAACAAAAAAGCCCCGGCCAACAGCCGGGGCTTTGGAAACTATCGGTGTCCCGGGTTCGGGTCAGGCGATGACTGACTGTAACTCGCGCACGGTGCCGCCATAGCCCACGTCGCGGACATAGGCAGTTTCTGGCGCCGTCGACGGACGCGCCAATGCCTCGTTCCGGGTTGGGAAGCGTCCAAATTTGCGGATCACCTCGCGATGCGCGCGGGCATGCAACAACTGGCTTTCGCCGGTGTCCGGCATCCGCTCACACAAAAGCCGCACGCAGCGTTCCTGATCACACAGGTTTTCCGAATGCATTAACGGCAAGTAAAAGAACTGTCGCGCCGGTTCGTCGATTTTCAGGTCCCAGCCCTTGGCCAGCGCTGCTTTGGCCGCAGCCCGCGCCGGCCCGTCCGAAGCAAAGGCCTGACCGGTGCCTCGGAACATGTTCCGCGGAAACTGGTCCATCAGCACGATGTAGGCCAACGCCCCGCTCGGGTACGTCAACCACATGGAAAACGCGCCTTCCATTGCCTGTTCCCAAGTCTTCTCGAACTTGTCCTTGATTTGCTGATCAAGCGTTGGATCGCTTTTGTACCAGCCTGTCTTGCCGATATCATCCAGCCAGAAGCTCAGGATGTCTTCGGGTCCCGCCATTTCGATCACTCTCTTTTCCACCTTTGAGATATCTTCAGTTTTACAATTCATTTACACAAACGTCACAGTCACGATTTGCTGCAAACCCGTAACAATACAAGGGTTTATGCGGCCTTCTCCGCTTCCTGCTCCTCTAAATCCGCGTCAATGGCGTATTCCTGCGCAAACTCGACCGCAACAGCGGTGCCTGTCGCCATGATCGGCGTCATCGTCCCTGTTTCCTCGACCGGTGTCGCCGCACGCTGAGTCATTCGATACGCCCCATAGGCGACCAGAACCAGCAACAGCATCGCAATGAACAAAAAGAACCCGGGCGGACCAAACACGCTATCTCCCATCAACCACCCTGTGATCAGGGGACCGGCAATGGCGCCAAGTCCGTTGATGAACACCAACCCACCCGACGCCGCCGCCATATCGTCGTGCTGAAGATAGTCATTGGTGTAAGCAATCAGAAGGGAATACAGCGGGTTTGACATGCCCCCGATCAAAAATGCCGCAGCCAGCAGCAAATAATAGTTTCCACCTAGAAAGAAGCCCAAGGTCGCGCCCACGCCGCCCACGGCCGACACCACCATGATGAGCAAACGCCGGTCGATCCGGTCCGAAAGCCAGCCCAGCGGGTACTGCAAGATGAGCGCCCCGATATAAAACGTCGCCACAAAGGTCGAAATCTCGACAAGCTCTAACCCTACGCGCGATGCGTATACCGCGCTCATCCCGAACATGCAGGCGAACACGCCGCCCAAAAGGAACATGCCCACACAACCCAACGGCGAGAAATTGAACAGGGTGCGCAAACTCATGGGCTGCGTGGTTTCAAAGGCCGGGGTCGGACTGACAGACAGAAGGGTCGGCGCAAAGGAAATCGAAATCAGGACCGACGCGATCACGAATTGTTCATAGCCCGAGGGGTCGCCCACCAGCAAAAGCCCTTGGGACGACACGATCCCGACCATCATGACGATCATGTAAGCCGACAGCGCCTTGCCCCGGTTTTCGTTGTCTGCGGCGTTGTTCAACCAGCTCTCTGCCGTGACATACACGCCGGAAAAGCAAAACCCAATGATCACACGGCCGATGAACCATGCGGTAGGATCGGTCAGCGCGGGATACAGGATCATCACGGCGGAAATCAAAGAGGCCAACGCCGCAAAGACCCGAACATGGCCGACACGACGGATCAAATCAGGCGCTATGCGTGAACCACCCAGAAACCCGACAAAATATCCGGACATCACGAACGACATTTGCAGCGTCGTGAACCCTTCGATTTCGCCGCGCACGCCCAGCAAGGTACCCTGCAGTCCGTTGCCGACCATCAGCAGCATCATGCCCAGCAACAAGGCCCAAGCATTCGAAAGAACCTGCCCCATGTGGCGCCCCTTTCTGTGCGCGTGGCCAGCCCACGCTCTGCTGTTGCATGACCCAAACTGATGCGCATCACAAGCGCGTCCGCGACCTATTGTCGGTCGCGATCGTTACACCGGTGTGTCCGGCACAAGCAGGGATGCATCGCCATACGAAAAAAAGCGGTACTGCTCTGACACGGCATGATCATAAATGGTCTTGATCTGCGCCTGCCCCATCAAGGCGGAGACCAGCATCATCAGCGTCGATTTTGGCAAATGAAAATTGGTCATCAAGGCATCTGCCACGTGAAACCGAAAGCCGGGATAAATGAAAATGTCCGTTTCTCCCTCCCACGGTGCGATTGCACCGTCACGGGCGGCACTTTCGATCAGGCGCAAGGCGGTTGTGCCAACTGGGATCACGCGCCCACCGCTGGCCTTGGTCGCGGCGATTTCCTGCGCAGCGGCGGCACTGACCTGCCCCCATTCGGCATGCATTTTGTGCTGTGTCACGTCGTCAACCTTGACTGGCAAGAACGTGCCCGCACCGACATGCAGCGTGACATAGGAAAACGCGACACCGGATGCGGCGATCCGATCAAGCAATGGCGCATCGAAATGCAACGAAGCGGTCGGCGCAGCCACGGCGCCTGCATGTTTCGCAAACACGGTTTGGTAGTCGACGTTGTCTTTCGCGTCAGCTGGCCGCTTTCGGGCAATGTATGGAGGCAAAGGCATCGCGCCGGCCTCGGCCAGAGCGGCGTCGAAATCGGGCCCTGACACATCAAACCGCAACTGCGCCTGACCGTCTGTGCTGCTTTGTAGGATCGCAGACAAGCGCTCAGAAAACACCACGGTCTCGCCAATGCGTACCTTCTTGAGTGGCTTCATCAGAACCGACCAGCAGCCGGTTGCGGTTGGCTCAAGCAAGGTCACTTCAACCTTGGCCGCGGTTTCCCCCTGTTCGCTTTGGCGGTACCGCAAACCGGTCAGCCGGGCGGGGATCACCTTGGTGTTGTTGAGAACAAGCCGATCTCCGGGCCGCAGCCAATCTGTCAGGTTGTACACATGATCATCCGTGATCTTGTCGCCCTGCGCGACGAGCAGCCGCGCGGCGCTTCGCGGACGCGCAGGGCGTGTGGCGATCAAGGCGTCGGGCAAGTCAAAATCAAAGTCGTCCAGTTTCATGATCGCGGCTTAGCCCGGGCTTTCAGGATTGGAAAGGGCCCCCTAGCGCTCTTCGACTTCCTTGTCGGAATACCGCTTTTGCGACTTCTGCGTGGGATCGCGTGGTCGCGCCTCGGACCGGAACAATTCCCGCATGAACCCCGGCGCCAACGCCGACAGCGGGTTCACCGATACACTTGGATCTGTGGCCGGGCCGCTGAGGCTGTAGTTGAACCCGAACAGCCCCTCTCCCCGGCGCGAGACAACCTGTCCGATCCCGTTGATCAGGTAGGCAGGCGTGATGGTCCCCTGCATGCGCAAAATCTTCGACGCGAGGTTGTATCGGCCATCCATTGTCAGCCCGATCGATGGGCCCACCGCGCTGGCTTCGTACAACGTAAACTCGTTGGAATTCAAACCGAACCGCGCATCAACCCTTGCGAACTGGATACCGGCTCCGGACAGCTCGTTGATCAAGCCAACGATACTAACGGCATTCAAAAGCGCGGCGATCGAAGGGGCGTCTTTCACTTGGGTCCGTTCCACCACAAGGGTTCCGTTATATGCCCCCTCCTCTTCACGTGGTTGCAGGACCAAGGACAGATCGCCGCCATGCGCTTGTGTCAGCAAGCCCGCGGCGCGGAACACGCCCCCTGCATCGGCGGAGGTGATACGGAACGCGCTGCGCCCGTTTTGGGGGATCAATTCCCCCCGGACATCCGCCTGTCCGTTGATCTTGCCCTGAAACGGGCCGCTCAAACCACTGGCCAGATCAAACGCGCCCCGGAAATCGGTCAGCGCCCATTCTTCGGTGATTTGCAGCCGATCCAGCGCAACCGCCAGATCGCCGGGTTGCTGAGCGGGCGCCGTCGATGGTCCGAAAGTGGCGCGGCGCAGGTCCAAATGTCCATTGACGATCCGCACGTTCGGCGCCAAGTCCGGGCCGCGGCCGGTCAACTCAACCTGCGCATCCAACCAGTCGCTCAGCTGCACCCGGTTCAGCTGCGCCCGCTCCATACCGCCATCGGGGGCAATTGCGATCGTACCATCCAGGCTCAGACCACCGGCGTCCAGCGATACGGTTTCGACGGCCGGGTCAGGACCTAGCCGGGTTTGCACGTTGAGCCGCCCGGATTGCGCCGCTGACTTGCGCCAGCCCAACTCGGGAACGGCCAGCGTCACGCCGGACAAATCCGACGTCAGGTTCAGACGGGGCGGGCCACCCTCCGGCAAATCAAGCACGAATTCCGCCATCCCAGAACCGCCAACCGCCCCGTCCGGCAAGCCGATGTCAAACGCCTGGATCGTTTGCGGCGATAGCTCCACGTTGCCCTTCACCGCACTGCCTTTGGACGCGTCGGGCCCAATGTCCTGCTGCCAGGCAACCTGCGCTGGCACACCGTTGATCGTGCCCGTGCCGGACAAGCGGACCCGGTCTTGTGACGCGGTCAGGCGCAGACTGTTTGCAGCCACGGTATCGCCAGGGATCAGGATATCGGACGTGACGCCTTCGAGCGCACCATCAACGTGAAACGATATCTCTTCGAACGCCACCTGCTCTGCCAAGGGCAGCGATAACGTGCCGGATGCTTGCGCCGTACCCCGTGCAACTGTCACAGGAAGGTCGACATCCCGCAAAATTTGCAAAGGCGGTTCATTCAAAACCGAAAGCACGGTGGGCAGATCGCCTTGTATCTTGGCCCGCACAACGCCGGGCGCTCGCTTGCGAATGCCCACGTCCGGGATGATGAAAGACGTGCCGGTGATGTCGATGGCGCCACCAATCGGCGCCTTGATCTGTCCGTCTGTGGTTGACACAACGAACCGCCCATCCAGCAACGTGGTGCGCCCAGCCGCTCCTTCGATCGGTGGCATCGTTTTCAGAAACTGGATCGTGCTGTCAAAGAAATCGAAATTCAAATAGATGTCAGGCCGCTGCTGAGGTTGGGCGCGCACGGCAAACTGAGTGTTCTCCAGCATGCCACCGGACAAGTTCACATCCACCCATCTGCGCGGTTTGGGCGACACCTCGGGGGGCCACCAAACCATCAACGCTTCCGGCGTGATCTTGTCCACCTGCCCGTTGACGGCCAAACGCCAGCCGTCGGCCGCGGCGTCCAGTTCCGCCTCTAGCAGAACGTCGGTATCGCCACTGGCGACATGCATTTGACCAAGGTCGATTTCAAACGGGTCAAGGCGCATCCGAAAATCAGCTGCGGCCTCGGTAAAAACAAGTGGTTCGGGGTAGACGCCGGCCGGGTTCATCGAAAGCTGGCTGACTTCGACACGTACAACCAGTTCATCCAGCGCCCCATCGGCCAGCCCGATAAGGATGGCATCGCCCGTGGCTTCGCCCGTCAGCCAATCCGACGTCACCGCAAGATCATCGAACCGGATGGTTTCAGTTTGCGGGTCGAACTCAAAATAGCTGCGTGCGCCTTCGAACCGGATCGGGCGCGTGGTGTCGCTGGGTTGCAGCGCACCAGCCCCGATATGCAAACTGGCGTAAAGCGGGCCCAGTTCGCCGCCGTCGTCCACGGTGCCTCGCATCGATCCGGTGATCGGGGCGCGCAACACGCTGAGCCACGCCATCGCGGCGCTTTGGCTCGCAATGGCCTGCGCTGGCACATCCCCAATCGACAGGCCAAAAGTCGCCTCTGCGCTATGCAACTGACCCTCGTAATTCATCTCCAACGTCGACACGCCGGTTCCGCCGCCCAGTACGGCCACGTTGCCTGTCAATCGAATGGCATCTCCCTCGCGCTTCAGGCTGGCATAGCCGCCATCGGCAAGCCAGGTGCGACCCGCGCGCGCATCTTCATACTGCAAGGTCATGCCCGAGAATTCGACGCTGACGAGGTCCGAAAGCATCGGCGTCAACAAAAGGCCTTCCAGGCCGTCGATCAGCGCCAGCAGTCCGGTCGCTTCCTGCACCGGTGCTTCGGGGTCTTCCAGCACAAGGCTCACCGCACCTGCAGCGTCTCGGCGCAATGTGGCCAATCCGCCGCCAAAGGAAATGGATTTGGGATGAAAGTTGCCCTGCAACATCGGGCGCATGGCCAAGCTCGCCGATGCATCAGCCAACTGAGCCAGAACCACACCGTTTTGGTCTTTCATAACGACATCACGCAGGCGCGCGCGCGGGCGCCAACCTTCGTTGATGACGATATCGAGGTCGCCGAATTCCAGATCAAGGCCGTTCAGGGAGTGTTCAAGCCGGGTTTCCACGCGGTCAAGCACCCAGTCCGGCACGTCAACGGTGCGCCCGACAACGGCCACCACCAAAAAGGCAGCCAGCGTTGCCACAAGCGAAATGACCGAGATGCACCAAACACCGGCGCGCTGCCATCTGGGGCGTCGTCGGCGTAGGTGGTCCGTGCCACTTCCGTCAGGGTCGGGTATTTGCAGGTGACCGGTCATCTGCCCGCGTGCTTATCCCTTTATTGTTCTGGCGCTTGTCCTAGTTTGACACTCACTTTTTGTTGCAGTCCAGTGAGGCATTATGCTCGACGTGTCCGACACCGCCCCCGAATTCACCCTGCCCCGCGACGGGGGCACTGATGTAACCCTGTCTGACTTGAAGGGCGCAGCCGTTGTTTTATTCTTCTATCCCCGTGATGATACGTCGGGATGCACCAAGGAATCCATCGGGTTTTCCGAAGCTCAACAAGAATTTGAAGCTGCAGGCGCAAAGATCTTTGGCGTTTCCAAAGACAGTGTCGCCAGCCATGAAAAATTCGTCGCCAAACGAGAGCTGACGGTCCCGCTTTTGTCTGATGAACACGGCACCACCTGCGAAGACTACGGCGTGTGGAAAGAAAAAAGCATGTACGGCAAAAAGTTCATGGGCATCGAGCGGTCAACGTTTCTGATCGATGCCGACGGCAAGATCGCGCAAGTCTGGCGTAAGGTGAAGGTGCCCGGTCATGTGGAAGCGGTTCTGGACGCGGTAAAAGCACTGTGACGCAATCGCTGGCTGAACGCGCGGTCGAGGTGCTCACA
>CAWUIW010000148.1:0-8650 GCA_963922515.1 uncultured Rhodobacterales bacterium
CGGATCCTAGGGCAGGCCCTTCCATTTTGCCAAGCAAGCCGGTGGATGCGATGGTTGGCATTTCCCACCGCCGCGCCGGGCGCGAAATGGCGCGTGCCATTCTGAAAGCCGGATACAGCCGCATCGGATTCATGGGGACCAAGATGCCGTTGGACCACAGGGCCCGAAAACGGTTCGAAGGATTCACAGAGTACCTGGCCAAGAATGGCGTGGAAATTGAAGATCGGGCGTTCTACGCAGGCGGTTCTGCACTGGCGAAAGGCCGGGAAATGACAAAGGAAATGTTGGCTCGGTCACCCGAGCTGGATTTCCTTTACTATTCGAACGACATGATCGGTGCTGGTGGCTTGTTGCATTTGCTGGACGCAGGCATCGACGTTCCGGGACAGATCGGGCTGGCCGGGTTCAATGGTGTGGAGTTGCTCGCCGGTCTACCACGGCGGTTGGCCACAATGGATGCCTGCCGGTTGGAAATCGGGCGCCACGCGGCAGAAATCATTGCCAAGCGCCTTGACGAACCTGAATCCGAAGTGGACAGCCAAATCACCCTGACCCCGACCTTGACCTATGGCGACACGCTGAAACGCCGTATTTGATGGCGCTGCCGCAGCTGGACAATCAAACCGCGCGTCGGATCTTTCTGGATCGTCATGCTTTGGCGGAAAACCCAGCCGGGCCATCCAAGGGCGCGGACCTGAAATTACTGATCGACAGGCTGGGCTTCGTGCAGCTTGACAGTGTCAACACGGTGGCGCGGGCGCACGACATGATCCTGTTCTCACGGAGACCGACATACCGACCCAAAAATCTCAAACTGCTTTACGAACGCGATCGCGCCCTTTTCGAACATTGGACACATGATGCGGCGACAATTCCGATCGAGTTTTATCCGCAATGGCACATGCGCTTTCGGCGCGACGCAGAAAAACTGAAAGCGCAATGGCGCAATTGGCGGCGTGACGGTTTCGAAGACCGGTTCAAAAGCGTGCTCGACCACATCGAAAAGCACGGACCGGTCTGTTCATCGGACGTGGGAGAGGATGAAAAGAAAGGCAGTGGCGGATGGTGGGACTGGCACCCGTCCAAGACCGCCCTGGAGTTTCTATGGCGCAGCGGCGCGCTTGCTGTTGTCGGCAGGGACGGTTTTCGAAAGCGATACGATTTGACCGAACGTGTTATTGACGAAACGCTGCGGGACACGGCTCAATGCCCGCCGGAACGTGACTGTATCGACTGGCACTGCTCTGCCGCGCTGGACCGGCTTGGGTTCGCAACCTCTGGAGAGCTTGCGGCGTTCTGGGCCACGGTGACCCCTACCGAAGCCAAGCAATGGTGCCAAACAGCGGAAGCTGAAGGCCAGATCATACCCGCGGAAATCACCTGCAGCGATGGGAATTGCCGCAAGGTTTATGCGCGACCGGCCCTTTTGTCCGAAGCGCCGCCCACGCCCTCGACCCGCGTGCGGGTTCTCAGCCCATTTGATCCGGCCTTGCGCGACAGAAACCGAGCACAGCGCCTGTTCGGATTCCACTACAGGATCGAGATTTTCGTGCCGGAAGCCAAGCGGAGATACGGGTACTATGTTTTTCCCTTGTTGGAAGGAGACCGGTTGGTTGGACGCATCGACATGAAAGCGCAACGCGACGCCGGTGTGCTGGCCATACGCGCGGCATGGCCAGAACATGGGATTCGCTGGACAAAGTCCCGATTGTCCAAGCTTTTTGCTGAACTTGACCGAGTGGCGCGGTTTGCAGGGCTTGAAACAGTCGCATTTGGCGATGATTGGCTGCGCCCCGCAGCGCTACATTGATCCAAAGCAAGGGGCGTACCAGATGCCAAACACCAGTTTTCAGGGCGTGATTTCGCCGATCCTTACACCGTTTGAAAACGACCATTCGCTGTCCCTGCCGCTGCTGGTTTCTCACGCGGCCTGGTCGCTGGCGCAAGGCGCTCATTACATTTCACCATTCGGTACGACCGGCGAAGCGACCAGCGTTGGCATGGCCGAGCGCATGCATGCGCTGGATGTGCTGGCCAAGCAGGGTGTAGACCCAGGACAAATGATGCCGGGCGCAGGGCTGTGCGCTTTGCCGGACACGGTGGAGCTTTGCCGCCATGCAACCCAGCTTGGCTGTGCTGCGGTCATGGTTCTGCCGCCATTTTACTACCCCTATACCGAAGACGGTCTGGTGGCCTACTACACTCAACTGATCGAAGCGATCGCAGACACGCGACTGCGCATTTGCCTGTATCATATCCCGCAGATGAGCGGGGTCGCGATCTCGCCAAGCGTAGTTCAGCGCCTGAATGCTGAGTTTCCGGACATCGTCATGGCCTACAAGGACAGTTCAGGCGACTGGAACAACACCAAGTCCGTGATTGAAACGGCGTCAGGGGTGTCCGTGTTCCCGGCATCGGAAAACCTGTTGCAAATCGGGTTGGCACATGGCGCGGCGGGCTGCATCTCGGCTACACTGAACTCGCAACCGCATCTTGTGCGACAGGCTTTTGACGCACTGAAGAATGGAGATGACCAAGCCTATGCGGCTATTTCCCAAGAAATGACCATGCACCGCAATCGCGTGCAGGAAGCAGGGTTCATACCTGCTCTGAAGTCGATGACCGCAGTTGCTACGGGCGATGCCAGATGGCTGAACACGCGCCCTCCGATGGGGCCCGCCCCGGCAGACCTGGGGCATGAAATTGCCAATGACCTCGGCTGGACCCGCCGAAGCTAAGGCAGGAGAAACAGTGTGATTGCTGGAAACAACACCAGTATGATCACCCGAACGATATCCGACCCCACAAAGAACATAACGGACTTGTAGGTCTCTATGATGGGCGTGGTCCGTTCCATCGAATTGATGATGAACAGGTTCATGCCAACCGGTGGTGTGATCAGGCCCACCTCGACAACGATCAGAACCAAGATTCCGAACCAGATGGCAAGATGTTCCGGGCTCATGCCAAAGTCGAGCGCGCTAATGATGGGAAAGAAAATTGGAATGGTCAGCAAAATCATCGAAAGGCTGTCCATGAGACAACCAAAGATCAGATAAAAAATCAGGATCAAGCTGAGCACGGTCATCGGGCTGAAGCCTTGCGCCACAACGAACTCCGAAAGCTCTTGGGGTACGCGGGTCAACGCAAGGAACCCATTATAGAACCCAGCACCCAAGACGATGAAAAAGATCATCGCTGTTGATTTGGCGGTGACCATGAAGCTCTCCATCAGCGTCGAACCGGTCAGCCCGCCGTTCACAAGTGCGATCAACCCCGTGCCCAGCGCCCCAACTGCGGCGCCTTCGGTCGGTGTGAACCAACCAAGGTAAATGCCTCCGACAACCAAGGAAAAGACCAAAAGCACAGGCCAAACTTTGAACAGCGCGGCCCAACGTTCGGCGCGCGGCACCGCAGGCCGCGTGCCTGCGCTGTCGGGGTAAAGCCTGACGTAAATGGAAATAGCGATCACGTAGCCCAGCGCAGCCAAAAGCCCCGGAACAAAAGCCGCAAGGAAAAGCTTGGCGATGTTTTGCTCCGTCAAAATCGCATAGATGACCAAAACGACAGACGGCGGAATAAGGATGCCCAGAGTGCCGCCAGCGGCCAAGGTCGCCGTGGAAAAGCCGCCCGCATAGCCATAGCGGCGCAATTCTGGCAGGGCGACGCGCCCCATGGTGGCCGCAGTGGCAAGTGAACTGCCGCAAATGGCGCCGAACCCCGCGCAGGCGCCAATGGCCGCCATGGCAACCCCGCCCCGGCGGTGCCCCAGAAAGCTCTCAGCCGCTTTGAACAACGCGGTCGACATGCCGCCCAAGGTCGCGAAATGGCCCATCAACAAGAACATTGGCACAATCGACAGCGAATAGTTCGAGAAGGTCGAATAGGTTTCATTCTTTAACCGCGAGAACGCCATGTTCGTTCCGTCGGTGACGATGATCAGCCCAACAAGCCCGGTCAGGAACATCGCAAGACCGATGGGCACACGCAGAAAAATCAGGATCATCAGCGCCGGGAACGAGGCGATGCCAATTTCAAGACTGGTCATGCCTCACCCTCGGTCCCTTGGCCCAGTACGTCATGGCCCGAAAACAGCTCATACGCTCTTGCACCGGACACGTAGACGCTTGTGACCGCTGCCACACAAGCCCCCGCCAGACTGGCCGCATAAGCCCACCAGATCGGAAACTGCAGCAAGAAGGTGGTCTCGTTATAGCGCATTTTCGAGGTCATGCCGTCGTACAGCCGCCACGCGATCAGGATCAGAACCAAAGCGAAAGCGATTTCTGTCAAAAGTCGAAGCAGCCGGTTCACACCAGAAGAAAAGTGCCGGGTCAGCACGTCCACCGATGCATGGCTTGACGTTATTTGGCACAGGGGCAGAAAGGCAAAAATCGCAAACGCCATGCCCGATTGGACCAGCTCAAAATCGCCGTTAACGGGCCCAAGACCTGCGTCCAGCAAGGTCTGGGACAGACCGGGGGCAAGTTGCAGGAGCAGGTCGCTGTTGAAAACCCCGTTCAGCAACCGACCAAGAATGGAAACACAGGTCAGTATGATCAGGAAGGACAGGACAATCCCGCCAAGCAGCGCCATGAAACGCGCCAGACCGTAAAAGAAACTATGCACCTGCCCGCCCTCGACCGCAGTTGGGCCGCGGCGTCAATGCGCCGCGGCCCTATGGCTCAGTTGGTGTATTTTTCGATCAGCATTTGCGCTTCGTCGATCAAGGCTTGGCCATCGATACCTTTGGCATTCATGTCGGCCACCCACTCGTCATAGACCGGCTGTGCGATGGCGCGCCATTCCTGCGTCGCATCTGCATCCAGCGTCACGATCGTATTGCCTGCATCCACAGCGATGGCGCGCGCCGGAGCGTCGGCATCTTCCATTGTGCCGCCAGCAAACACCGAAACTTCAACACCAGAGTTCTTGTCGAACACAGCCTTCAGGTCATCAGGCAAGCTGTCATAGCTGTTTTTGTTCATCGCCAGAACGAATGTCAGCGTGTACAGCGCCGCCCCGGAAAACTCGGTGTGGTTGCCGACCAGTTCCGGAACCTTAAGCGCGGTCGTCACCTCCCACGGAATGGTTGTGCCATCGATCACACCTTTGCTTAGCGCTTCGGGAATCGCAGGCACAGGCATGCCGACCGGGGTCGCCCCGAATTTGGTCAGCAAGGTATTGATACTGCGCGACCCACCCCGGATTTTCATACCGCGCAAATCATCCGGCGTATTGATCGCATCCTTGGAATGGAACAAGCCCGGGCCGTGCACCCAAGTCGCAAGGATGTGTACATTGCTGAACTCGGTATCTTTCATGTGGGTTTCGAACATTTCCCAATACGCGCGCGACGCCGCACGGGCATTGGTCATCATGAATGGCAGTTCAAAAACCTCGGTGCTGGGAAAGCGACCCGGCGTGTAGCCCACGACGGTCCAAACGATATCGGCAACGCCATCGATCACCTGATCCATCAGCTCAGGCGGGGTGCCACCCAATTGCATAGAGGGGTAGCGCTCGATCTTGATGCGGCCGTCACTGTCAGCCTCGACCTGGTCGGCCCAAACGTCCAAAATCAGCTTTGGGACATTCGCTTGAGCAGGCAGAAACTGGTGCAGCTTCAGCGTGACCTCTTGCGCCAATGCGGCGCCGGTCATCGCGGAAAAAGCGGCAAAGCCAAGCAGCGTCTTCCGAATTAACATGTGATCCTCCCTGTTTTTCTTGGGAACCTCTAAATCAGTACTTTTTGTAACTATCAACGAAAGTTGGCGACCGGTATCTCAAAATGCTTCGGGCCGAAGATCCAAACCTGCCTGGGGGCACCTACGAACGCTGCGACGGGGTTTATCACTGAAACTGATGCCGATACGCTGGCACCATCGGCAAGCAATCGGCAGCGACCATGAACAGACTGGCCACTTATTTGATGAACCGCCCGCAAATGCTGACGGCCGGCTTGATCCTTGCGTTGATCGGCTTGCCGGTGGCCTTGTGGTTCGACTTGAAGGACGTGTCAGATCAAAGCATGCGCCGGCAGGTCACAAGCTTGAACCAGGTCATCGACACTATTCGCGACTATTACTCTGTCAACGTGGTCGATCGCATCCTTGAAACCGAAGACACCACACCCGTATTGCACAACTATCAAGACTTCGAAGGTGCGATTCCGATCCCGGCCACGATGTCCATCGAGTTGGGCGAAGAGTTGAGCGCATTGGAACGCGGTGTGAATGTGCGCTTCATTTCGGACTTTCCATTTGTCACCCGCGACAGTCGCCCACTTGACCGGTTCGAGCAATCCGCGCTTGAGCAATTCCGCAGCGGCGCGGTGGCGGTGGACGAGAAGATTTATGTAAATTCGGGAAACTTGTGGGACCGCCGGGTCACAGTCGCCTCGCCAATCTTGATGGGGCATGCCTGTGTTGCTTGTCACAACAGCCACACGGAAAGCACGAAAACAGACTGGAAAGAAGGCGATGTACGCGGTTTGCAAACCGTGACGATGCATCAGCCTATCGCTTTGAACATCTGGGCGTTCCAGTGGTTGTTGCTGTACTTTGCCTTCGCAGGAACGCTTGGGCTGATTTATTGCATTGCGCAGTTCCGAATGGCCCGCGGATTTCGCGACATGAATGACGAACTGGCCGCCAACAACGAGTTCCTAGCCAGCATTTCTCTAAAGATTTCCAAGTATCTGTCGCCACAGGTGTATCGGTCTATTTTTTCCGGCGAAAAAGACGCGTCGCTGACAACCGAACGTAAAAAGTTGACCGTGTTCTTCTCCGATATCAAGGACTTCACGTCGACCAGTGAGCAACTTCAGCCAGAAGAACTGACGAACCTGTTGAACGAATACTTTACCGAGATGTCAGGTATTGCCGAGCGTCACGGCGCGACCATCGACAAGTTCATCGGCGACGCGATTGTTGCCTTTTTCGGCGATCCAACAACCAAGGGCACACAGGAAGACGCACGCGCCTGCGTGCGCATGGCCATCGACATGCAACGCAGGTTGGCCGTGCTTGAACGGGAATGGCAGGCGCGCGGCATCGAACATCCCTTTCGTGCGCGGATTGGCATCAACACCGGGTACTGCAATGTCGGCAACTTCGGGTCAGAAGACAGGATGGACTACACCATCATCGGCGCCGAGGCGAACCTGGCTGCGCGGCTCGAAGGTATCGCGGACCCCGGCGGCATCGTGATGAGCTATGAAACCCAGGCGCATGTATCCGATCTGGTGCGGACCACAAAGATGGAAGCCACCCGCTTCAAGGGAATTGCGCGCGACGTCGTGCCGTACAAGGTAGACATGTCCTTTCTCAAGGATGACGCAGCCGTTTTGGCCCCTGTCGAAGTGGACAGCAGATTGACCATCGACCTTGAGCACTTGGACGAAGAACTGCGCGCCAAAGTCCGCGCGGCCGTGCACGAGGCCGTATCTGCCGTGTCCCGCCCCAAAAAGCAGTGATGCGGTTGCCCGTGTTTGCTTGCAACTCGATGCATGCCTTGTGACAAGGACCGCCCGGAACAAAACGCAATCGGCACAGACACGGGTTTTGGATTGTTTGGAAGTTGTGAAGTTTTGGTGCCCAGGAGAAGACTCGGACATCATTTAAGATCAATAGGTTAAGCCTATCTGATAGTAATAACGTAGTATCTGAAAACGAAAACCCCGGCGCGACGGCAATCGCAACCGGGGCTAAAGACGTTGTGGAAAGCGTCAATTTGTGCGGTGATTATATCGCATCCTTCCCCATTTTGGCAATGCATTGGGGGGCTTTGTTATGACCGACACATGCAAGCCCCTGACCCGTCAACAGCAATGGCGCAAGCGCAATCCTAAGTCCTACCTCGCCCACCTTTGCGTGGGCGCGGCACTGCGTCATGGCGTCCTAGAAAAGCAGCCCTGCGCCGTCTGCGGCGATCCTAAGACGGAAGCTCACCACCCCGATTATGAGCGTCCTTATGAGGTCGTTTGGCTTTGCCGGAAGCATCACAAGGCCTTGCACGCGGCCCAGAAAAAGGGGGCGGCGTAATGGGACGTGACAAGAAAAACGAGAACAAGAATCCGCCGGTGACGGTCATGCGCTTGGACGTAATGCGCACCCCGGCATGGCGGGCGCTGTCACCCACGGCTCAGGCGCTGTACCCGTGGATCAAGCTGGAATGGGGCGGGGCCAAATTCAACAACAACGGTAAGCTGCGCCTATCGGTGCGGCAAGCTGCCGAGTGCATCGGGTGCGCCCACGACACTGCGGCCAAAGCGTTCCATGATCTGCAACGCAAGGGCTTCATCATTCAAACTGAGGCCGCGTGTCTGGGCACTGAGGGCATGGGTAAGGCCCCGGCTTATGAACTGACTGAGATCGTCCCTGCGGGCCAGTCGGGACCGGGCAAGCAATGGTTCAAGAACTGGAACGAGGGGGCAGAATTCCCCGTCCGCAAGGGCACGTCAAGGAGCGTATCGAAAACAAAACCCTGTCCTAAAAATCAGGACGCTACTGTCCTAGAATTTAGGACGAAACCATGAGGGCCTGTCCTAAAAACTGGGACGGCCTGTCCCAAGAACTAGGACGAAATGGGGCGTTTCGCTGCGTTCCCTGTCCTAAGAATTGGGACATCCTAGTAAGCCATGGGGTGG
>CAWUIW010000149.1:0-8642 GCA_963922515.1 uncultured Rhodobacterales bacterium
AACGGGCGACCGAACATCGGCTCGATGCCTTCGACCAGATAAAAGGCTGTAAACCCTGCCAGGCCGAAAAACAAAGAGGCAAGAGCAAGCGGAATATAGATGATGCCTAACAGCCAGATCATCAGTGAAAGAGTGCCATCCAGCGCGCGGTCCACAGCGCCCAAGCGCAAAAGGCACGGCAGGCCACAAAGGCCCCGCGTCGAGACAAGACAGCATATGGCGAAAACAGAATGCCCAGAACCGCCATGGCCAGATACATCTGCACCACGAAGACCAAGGATCGCGTATACTTCCATGCAAAAGCCATCAGCTAAGCCCCAAAAGCGTGCGGCGTGCCGCTAGCGCCGTGGCCATAAGCGCCACAGCGCCCGCGACAAAGGGCACCAGCAAGGGCCAGATCAAACCGAACCCGGTGAAACCAAGACCGGTCAAAAACCCACCCTCTTCCGAAGCCGCCGGCAGCAACCAAACCCCCAAAAGGCCGACCAGCATGCCAACGGCGCCGCCAATCATGGCGCGCAACGTGAAACGCCGGACAAAGGCCTGCGCGATGTAGCGATCCTGCGCCCCGACCAGCCGAAGGACTTCGATCACTTGCGCGTTGGCGGCCAGTGCCGCGTGGGCCGCAAGTGTGATCATTGCGGCCATCGCGGCACCGATCAACACGATCGACAGAAAACCCAATCGCCGCAGGCTGTTGGCGGCGTCCACAAGCGGCTCGCGCCAGCGCGCATGATCGTCCAGAACAGCACCGGGAACCTCGGCACTGAGCCGCAACCTTAGACCGGTGGCGTCATACGCCGGGCGATCGGACACGATTTCAATGAGCTGTGGAATTGGCAGGTCATCCAACGGCAGATTTGTTCCGAACCACGGCGACAGAAGCGCGGCTTGCTCTTCGGCACTTAACGCGCGCGCTTCCGCAACCCCCGGCGTCTGACGCAGAATTTGCAGGGCCATTTCGGTTTGGGCGGCGCGCTGACCCAAAGGCGCTGTAATTCGAAGCGTCGCGCTTTGTGCCAGCTCTTGTGACCAACGCTCTGCCAGCCGGCCAGATGCCAGCGACAAGGCCAGTGCAAACACGGCAAGAAAGGCCATGGCGCCGGACGCAAAAAGCGTCAATTGCGCCGTGTATCCGGTTGCTGGAACAACCCGGTCGGCTTGCGGGTCGCCAAAGATCCACCGGCGAATAGACCCGGTCGCACTCATAAATCCGCCCCCGCAGCTTGCACTCGGCCGCCAGCAATCCTGAGTACCCGCGCCTGAACTTGCGACTTGGCCGCGCGGATCAAAGCAAGATCATGGCTGGCGATCATGACGGTCTTACCCATACGATTGAGTTCGACAAGAAGCTGCAGCAGGCGTTGCGACATTTCCCCGGCAACATTTCCAGTGGGTTCATCGGGCCGCACCACGTCGGGTGACATGATCACCGCGCGCGCCAACGCGGCGCGCTGTCTTTCGCCCCCTGACAGCTCCGGGGGCCGCGCACCCGCGCGTTGTGATAATCCAACCCATGCCAGCAATTCGACAAGGTCCTGTTGGGCAGCGGCACTGTCCTGACCAGAAACCGTGAGCGGCAAGGCCACATTGTCGGCCACGGGCAAATGATCAAGAAAAGTGCAGTCCTGGTGTACGACACCAATGCGGCGCCGCATCATGGCCATACCGTCACGGTCCAGATGGCGGACATCTTGATCGAACAGGCGCACGCTGCCGTGGCTGGCCAACAGTGACCCGTAGCAAAGCTTGAGAAACGTTGTTTTGCCAGAACCCGACGGCCCAGTCAGGAAATGAAACGACCCCGGCGCCAGCCGCAGAGAAATATCGCGCAGCAAGTCGCCGTCGCTATAGCCATAGGCCACATTCTCTAGCTCGATCACGCCCGCCCCCTTTTGGGTCCTTTGTGCCTGAGCGATGACCCAGTTTCAATGGAGTGTGCGCCACAACTGCCAACTACATCTGGTGGTTTGCTATTTCGCCCTTCCCCGATCTGCCTTGACTACCTATGATTGCGGCAAACGCGCCCGAGCAGATAAGAAAAAGTGGAGGGGCAGGATGCGGCTGACATGTCCAAATTGTGGCGCCCAGTACGAGGTTCCTGATGAGGTGATCCCCGAAGCGGGGCGCGATGTTCAGTGCTCGAACTGTGGGACCACTTGGTTTCAAGCTCATCCGGATCATCCCGTGGAGGCTCCGGAACCGGCAAACCTTGACGACGAACTGGCGCAATTCGCCGTTGAGCCTGAGCCTGAGCCGCTCTCAGCCGAAAAGCGCGAATTGACCCCGGATGTGCAGAAAATCCTGCGCGAAGAAGCGGAACACGAGGCGCAGATGCGCGCTGCCGAGGCCGACGGTGGCGGGCTGGAAAGTCAGCCTGACCTCGGCCTCGATGATGGCAACAGTGCGGATGATCTGCGTGCGCGTGAGGCTGCAGAACGTATGGCTCGGATGCGGGGCGACCTAGACCCATTGCCGGATGACGCGGCTCCGGATCTTGACCCCGGCACGCGCCGTGATCTGCTGCCGGATATCGACGACATAAATTCATCTCTCGAAAACTCCGAGCAATCCCGCGCGCGAAAAACGTCCTCACCGCCGTCACTGCCAACCGCGGGGGCGCCACAGCCGGCGCGCACGGCTAGTTTCCGTCGCGGATTTGCGGTGGGATTGCTGCTAATTGTCGGAATGATCGTTGTGTACACGCAGGCCGCTACTCTGGCCGAGACCTTTCCCGAAGTTGATCCATACTTGAACAGCTACGTGAACAACGTGGATGCGGCGCGACTATGGCTTGATCAAAACGTATCCCAGCTGTTGCCCTGACCGTCGTTCAAAAACGGTCGAGCAATCGCCGCAGGTATTCCAGCTCGATATCCGGTCTTTCGCCATCTCCTGACCGGCGGCGAATTTCATCCAAAAGTTCGCGCGCGCGGCGATACACATCCTCGCCCTGCAACAGGTTCTCTTCGGTTCCGAAGGACCCGTTCGAACCCGCGTTGCGCCCCAATGGATCGCGATTTTCTGCCTGTTGCTCACCAGCCTGAGTGCCTTGACCCGGCTGGGTTTGCTGTTGCTCAGCCATCTGTTCACCCAGGGCGCGCATGCCTTCGCGCAGCGCTTCCATCGCCTCGGATTGACGGTCAATGGCCCCTGCAAAGTCATCTTCGCGCAAGGCCTCTTCGGCGCCATCCATCGCCCGACCGGCTCGGTCTAGGGCGTCCTGCGCCGATTGACCTTCTGGCGACCCAGCCCCGGGCAACCCTTGCTGCTGGCGTCTCAGTTCGTCACGCAAGGCCTGTTGCCGGTCAGCCAGCGACTGTTCCAGAGACTGACCCTGCCCCGGCTCTTGTCCCGGGTCCCCGTTCTGAGCCTGTCCTTGCCCTTGGCCCTGACCTTGGCCCTGTTGACCGGGTTCGTGGCTTTGTCCCTGACCCTGGCCGCCATTTCGGCCTTGGTTTTCCTGGCTTTGGCCGCGTTGAGCGTTTGGATTAAATTGCTCTTGAAGATCACGAAAGGCTTGATCGCTGAGGCCTTGTTGTTCACGCAAGGTTTCTGCCAGCCCTTCCATCGCCTGCTGACCCGGACTTTGGCCGTTTTGACCTTGGCCTTGGGTGACCCGCATATTCTCCATCATTTGCTGAAGCTCTTGCAGCGCTTGCTGCGCTTCGGCCATCCGGCCTTGCTCCATCAGCTCTTGGATGCGGTCCATCATCCGTTGCAGATCATTCTGCGACATTTGCAGGTTGTTTTGGTCCTGCGCAAAGTCGCGTTCGCTGTTTTGTTCCGCCATATCGCGGGCCTGACGGCTCAGTTGACGAATGTAGTCATCTGTCGCTTGACGCAGCTCTTGCATCAATTCAGCGATCTCTTGGTCAGACGCGCCATTGCGCATGGCTTCGCTCAGGCGTTCCTGAGCCCGGCGCAGCCGGTCCAGCGCGTCAGCCAAATCGCCTTCTTCCAATAGAACGGCCAAGTTCCACAAAGCTTCGGCCAACTCGTCCTGCTGCGCATCTGAGATCCCGTATTCCGTAAAGGTTTCAAGACGGCGCAGGATCACCCGGTATCGCAGGTACGCGGTTTCCGAGCGAAACATGTCATCTGGCCGGTGCGAGATCGCGCGCAACACCTGCGCGACCCTTGGCGCGTTGGCCCGCGACCACAAAAGATCCCGGCGTTGCTCTGCCACGGATGCTGCCAACGGATCGAAAAACCGGCGTGCAATAAGCGTTGTTTCGTAAGGGGCGCCTAATCCCTCCTGCTCGAGATCATCTATCGCGCTCAGCGTGATCGTAACCGGAAGATTGGCCCATGGGTGCTTGGAAAAATCTTCGATCATACTTTCTTCGAATGCGCTGCGATCGCCCGCGATCGGCATTGGCAGCGGCACGATGATGTCCTCACGCGGCTCAGGCTCCAAGGCCAGGCCGTAGCGTCGTGGTAATGCATCCATATCCAACGCGATCACGGCCTGGCCAGACACAACCCCGTAATCATCCGACGCTGAAAATGGCAAACTCAACTGCCCGGCCAGTTCAAGTTCCGGCGCGCGGTCCACCTCGATCGTCGGTGCGGCGTCTTCGATCAGGTCGATGTTCCAGGACCGCCCGCCCGGGCCGTCAATGCGCAACTCGCCAGCTTGAGCGGCCCGAAAACTGTGCGATGGCGCCGAAGCCGGAGGCACCTCGCCAATGCGGCCCGACACGGTTTCGGATAAGGTCAAAGCCCCCACTTCGCCATAAAACCGCAACGTCAGATCGCTGCCTTCGGGCACGCGCAGTGTCTCGGCATCAATATCGTTCAGGTACAGCGTGGGCAGACCGGTATATCGCGGAGGTTCCACCCAGCCTTCCCATGTCGGTCCGCCAGCCAGCGCCGCGCCACCCGGGGTCATTTCGGTGACCGTTGTGATGCGCAGGAAGGATCCAAAGACAAGAGCAACCGCAAAAACCAAGGCCGCCGCATATCGCAAAGCGAACGGATCGCGCCGAGAAACTCGCAAATCCGGTTGCGCGGCTCGGGCGTTTGCGGTGCGTTCCGCCATGCGCAGTTGATGCGCATGCCAAACGGCCGCCGACGCCGGATCATCAAATCCGACGGCTTGTGTGTCGATCAGGGCCTGAATGGGACGCCCCGGCAAGGTCGCGTCGAGACGCGCAAGGGCTTCCGCTTGGGTCGGCCATCTCAGCCCCCGTGCGCCCCAAAGCAAGGCCGCGAAACCGGCGAGCAGACTGAGCACTGCGCCGCCCCACACCACCTCGACCGGCAATGTTTCATGCAGGCCGAGCATGAGCGCCGCCAAGGCAACAAAAACAACCGAAAGTAGCGGCCAAAACCGTTGCCAGACGCGTTCCGCTACCATGCCCAACCGGGTCGCCAATAGCGGCGCACGCAAACGACGCAAAGCAGGGTTTGCAACTTGACCGTTCAGATCAGTCATTCATGTCTCCACGCGCGCGCAGGCAGGATGCCCGTCACAGCCACGCAGGAATGGTATCCCGGTTTATGATTTCGTCAAAGGTTGGTCGTGCGCGGATAACCGCGAATTGATCCTCGTGAACCAGCACTTCCGGGATCAAGGGGCGCGTGTTGTATTCGCTTGACATGACCGCGCCATACGCCCCTGCGCTGCGAAAGGCGACAAGATCACCAGCGGCCAGCGGGGGCATGTTGCGTTCGCGGGCAAATGTATCCCCGGTTTCGCAAACCGGACCAACGATGTCGTAGGGCTGGTACTCGGTTCCCGGCTCCGGTTCGATCGCAGGGATGATGTCGTGATGCGCTTCGTACATGGCTGGACGAATAAGGTCATTCATCGCCCCATCCAGGATCAGAAAATCGCGCCCTTCCCCCCGTTTCACATAAATCACCTGTGTGACCATGATCCCGGCATTCCCGGCGATCAGACGACCGGGCTCAATTTCCACCTCAACTCCCAGATCTCCCACACATTTCTTGATCAATGCGCCGTACTCGGTTGGCAGCGGTGGGGCCTCGTTGGACCGTGTGTACGGGATGCCAAGGCCACCGCCCAAATCCAAGCGCCGGATGTCGTGACCGTCGGCACGCAACTCTTGCGTGAGATCGGCAACCTTTTTGTATGCCAACTCGAACGGAGCAAGGTCGGTGAGTTGCGATCCAATATGTACATCGATCCCAATCACATCGATCCCCGACAAGGATCCTGCGCGTGCATAAACCTCGCGCGCGCGGGCAATGGGAATGCCAAACTTGTTCTCGGACTTGCCGGTGGCAATCTTGGCATGCGTTTTGGCATCAACATCCGGATTGACGCGGATGGTGATCGGCGCGGTTTTGCCCAAAGATTGAGCAACGGCGCTTAGGGTTTCAAGCTCTGGTTCAGATTCCACGTTGAACTGGCGAATGCCGCCTTCCAGCGCGGCTCGAATCTCGTGCGCGGTTTTGCCAACGCCGGAAAACACGATCTTTTCGCCCGGCACTCCCGCTGCTTTGGCGCGCAGGTATTCTCCGATGCTAACCACATCCATTCCGGCCCCGGCCGAGGCGAGCGTCTTCAGGATCGCTTGGTTGCTGGCCGCTTTCATTGCATAGCACACCAAGTGATCCACACCGGCCAGTGCTTCGTCGAACAGCCGGTAATGGCGCAACAACGTCGCCGTCGAATACACGTAAAACGGTGTTCCAACAGATGCCGCGATTTCGGCGATCGGAACGTCTTCGGCGTAGAGCGCGCCATTGCGATAAAGGAAGTGATCCATGTTGGGCGGTTACTTCAAATCGTGGGCCAGATCAACGCGTGGCGTTGGAGTGGAGTCTGCGAGAAAAATGCATGGATCAGGTTACGCTTTGCCCAAAAGTGATGGCCGAGAGCGAAGAAACAGGTAAAGCGGCAGACCACAGCTGACGCCAATGCAAAACGTGGCGGGAACCGCGATCAATCCAATCCAGTTCCGCTGCCGAACGCTTTCGGCAATCACGAACACCGTTAGCGCAATCGCCGCAATTGTCAGATCCCAGACCAAACCTGTGGTAGAGCCATTCACATACCAAGCATCAATCAGACCAGACAGGCCTGTGCCCGTTTCCTGCATGTAGCCGATAAAGTGGTACATCGGATGAATTGCGCCCCAGACAGCGAGCGCGAGAAACGCCATGCGAAGCAGGGTCAATACGATGAACTCCCTACAAAAATCGAAATAGGCCCACTGCTGAGCCCGACGCCGCCCGATGTGTAAACCCCGCTTGAGCCAACGGAAACGGAGCCCGCAAATGTCGGATGGATCGGCTCGCCATCTGCGCCGCATCCAGCGAGGGCCGCGCATACGGCAAAAAGAACAGCAAGACGGGTCATGCCAATAGCTCCTTCCAACGGGCGATTTGGGCGCGCACCTGCGCCGGGGCTGTGCCCCCATAGGACGTACGCGAGTTTACCGAGTTTTCCACCGTCAGAACAGAAAACACGTCCGCGGTGATATCCGGGTGGACCGATCTCATATCGTCGAGATCAAGATCCGGCAGATCACAGCCTTTGCTTTCGGCCATACTCACAAGGGCACCGGTGACATGGTGCGCGTCGCGAAATGGCAGGCCAAGCACGCGAACCAGCCAGTCCGCCAGATCAGTGGCCGTGGAAAACCCTGACCCTGCTGCTGCGGCCAATGCCGCGCGGTTGCCGGTCATGTCCTTGACCATCCCTTCCATCGCCGCCAGTGCCAGCATCCAGCTGTCAGCCGCATCAAACACCTGTTCCTTGTCTTCCTGCATGTCCTTCGAATAGGCCAGTGGCAGGCCTTTCATCACCATCATCAGCGCGGCGTTCGCCCCGAAAATGCGCCCCACTTTGGCGCGGATGAGTTCCGCGGCATCTGGGTTTTTCTTTTGCGGCATGATCGACGACCCGGTGGAAAACCGATCGCTCAGTGCCACAAAGCGGAACTGAGCAGACGACCAGATCACCAACTCTTCTGCAAAGCGGCTGAGGTGAACTGCGCTGATGCTTGCGACCGACAAAAACTCGAGCGCAAAATCCCGGTCGCTCACGGCGTCCAGCGAATTGGCGGCGGGCCGAGCGAACCCAAGCGCCTGCGCCGTCATGTCACGGTCGATGGGAAAAGATGTGCCCGCCAATGCAGCAGCACCCAAAGGCGACTCGTTCATGCGCGCGCGCGCGTCACGGACACGCGATAAGTCGCGTCCAAACATCTCGACATACGCCATCATATGATGCCCCCAAGTCACGGGCTGCGCTGTCTGCAAATGTGTGAAGCCGGGCATCACCCAGTCCGCCCCTGTTTCAGCCTGGTCCAATAGCGCACGGATCAGGGCCAGCAGACCCATTTCTGCCGCGTCAAGCTGATCGCGAACCCACAACTTGAAATCGGTGGCGACCTGATCGTTTCGCGACCGGCCTGTGTGCAATCGCCCGGCGGGTTCGCCAATGACTTCTTTCAGCCGCGCCTCGACGTTCATGTGAATGTCTTCGAGTGCCGTTGAAAACTGGAACGTGCCTGCTTCAATCTCTGACAAGACCGTGAGCAGCCCTTCCCGGATCGCCTCCGCATCGTTATCGCTTATGATGCCTGTGGTCGCGAGCATCGCGGCATGGGCCCTTGAACCCTCGATGTCCTGGGCAGCAAGGCGTTGGTCAAACCCGACTGAGG
>CAWUIW010000150.1:0-8634 GCA_963922515.1 uncultured Rhodobacterales bacterium
ATTGCATACGTCACAGTCGGAACAGATGATGTTGCCCGCGCAAAAAGGTTCTATCAGGCGTTCCTGCCTGCGCTTGGCTACGAATTGGAAGAAGGCCCAGAGGGCTTGAGTTACGCATTGCCGGTCGCGGCGGGCCAAGCGCCCGTTTTCCCGGAGTTCTATGTCAAACCCACATTCGACGGTGGCCCAGCTACGGCGGGCAATGGGTCCATGGTGGCGTTTGAGGCGCGCGATCAGACTCAGGTGCGTGCTTTGCATGCAGCTGCGCTGCGGGTCGGTGGCTCGGATGAAGGCGCACCGGGATTTCGCGCATCCTATGGTCCTCGGTTCTACGTGGGCTATTTGCGCGACCCGCAAGGCAACAAGCTTGCCCTGTTCTCCAGCAATCCGAACGATCCCGAACGCGGCGGATAGTGCCAAGTGAGTGATTTGCTCTACCAAAATCTGGAACCGATCCCCTCTTTCCCTTTGCGCCGCACTGCGGCATGAAGCGAGGCAAAGAGGGAGGCCGCTATGACAGAGCCGATCTATGCCATTGGTGACATCCATGGCCAGCGTGCTGAGCTTGATCGGGTATTGACCCTGGTCGAACGCGATGGCGGCCCAGACGCGCATGTTGTCTTTTTGGGTGACTACACCGATCGAGGGCCAGACAGTCGCGGTGTGATGGATCGGCTGATCGCGGGTCAGCAAGATCAACGACCATGGGTCTTTTTGAAGGGCAACCATGACCGCATGTTTGAATGGTTTATGGAAACACCCACGCGCCACGATTCGCACCTGCTGGTTGGATACCACTGGTTTCACGAGCGGTTGGGCGGGATCGAAACCATGGCGTCTTATGGCCTTGACGTGCCGGATCGCATCCGCATGAAAGACCTCCGCGCCCGTGCCGAAGAGCGGGTGCCCGCGGCCCATGTCGACTTTTTGAAGGGTCTACATCTGTCGTACCAGACCGATACCCTGTTTTTTGCACACGCCGGGATCCGGCCTGGTGTGCCGCTGGATCACCAGGACGAAGAAGATCTGGTCTGGATTCGCGATGAATTTCACACCGAAACCGGCCCGCATCCCAAGATCATTGTGCATGGCCATACGCCCGTTGCGAAGGCCACGCATTACGGCAACCGGGTAAATCTTGACACCGGGGCGGGCTACGGTCAGCCGCTGACGGTTGCTGTTTTTGATGGAAACGCGGTGTTCCTGCTGACCGAAACGGGCCGTGTGCCGCTCACGCCCTAGGTCCAGTCTAGAACGACCTTGCCGCTTTGGCCGGATCTCATTGCGGCAAATCCAAGTTCAAACTCGGACGCGGGAAAGCGGTGCGTGATAACTTGGCTGACATCCAGTCCGTTTTGCAGCATCGCGATCATCTTGTACCATGTTTCGAACATTTCGCGCCCATAGACGCCCTTGATCGTGATCGCCTTGAACACAATACGGGACCAATCCACCGGTGACTTGCCCGGCGGAATGCCCAACAGCGCGATGCGCCCGCCCATCACGAGTGCGTCGACCATCTGGTCAAGCGCGGCCTGATTGCCCGACATTTCCAGCCCAACATCAAAGCCTTCGGTCATGCCCAGCTGGGCGATGACATCGTTCAAATCCTCTTGCGCCACGTTGACCGCCCGAACGCTGGCGACCTTTTCTGCCAAAGCCAGCCGATCAGAGTTGATATCGGTGATGACAACGTTGCGCGCGCCCGCATGCCGGGCCACAGCGGCGGCCATGATGCCAATCGGCCCGGCGCCAGTGATCAGCACATCCTCTCCCAAGAGATCGAAGCTAAGCGCGGTATGCACCGCATTGCCGAGCGGATCCAGAATGGCACCGATCTCGTCAGGGATGTCGTCCGGCAAGGGCACAACATTGAAAGCGGGCAAACGCAAGTAGTCGGCGAAAGCCCCTTGTTCGTTCACTCCGATCCCGCGTGTCCCGGGGTCAAGATGAAACTTGCCAGACCGGCTTTGGCGGCTGTCATTGCCGACAAGATGCCCTTCACCGGAGCACCGCTGGCCGACTGACAAGCCGGTGACATCGCGTCCAAGCTCCACGATTTCGCCGGCGAATTCGTGGCCGGTGATCATGGGCACGGGCACGGTCGCGGCGGCCCATTCATCCCAGTTCCAGATATGGATGTCGGTGCCGCAGATGCCGGTCTGTTTGACACGGATCAAAACCTCGTCCGGGCCAATGTCCGGGACCGGTACAGACGTCAGCCAAAGGCCCTTTTGTGGCAAGGTTTTTTCCAAGGCGCGCATATGGTTCATGAGTGGCGATCTTTGCCAAAAGCCAGCCATGTCCACGTGACACCGTGGGCCTGATTCAGTGTCTGCATGGACTTGCGCGCGCACCGCCGCAAAAGGTGCAAGCCGCTGGCTTCGGCTTGCTGACAGGTTTCGTCTGCATGGATACCAAGGACTGGTCGGGCCCGGTGACCCGGTCCGTGCCGCAGCGCCAGAACAAGGCGCCCGTCTTCGGACAAAAGTTCTGACAAACGGCACATCGCGGATGGCCGATCATCGGTTTCGATATGTTGCCACACCGCATTGACTAGGATGAGGTTGTAACGCCCCCGCACTGTCCGCAGCGCCGGCAAACGGTCGCGCAGGATGGTTGCACTGGGCGCGCGCTGCATCGTTTCGGCGACAAACGCAGCGACCGGGTCGACAGCCGTTACATCGTAACCAAGTGTCGCGCACCATTCTGCATCCCGCCCGTTGCCCGAGCCCACATCCAGAACGCGTACCGGTTCCGGCGGGAACAGGTCCCGAACATGCGCATACAGAATATCCGAGGGCACAGCATCGTACTGCGCGATCAGGGCAGCGGCACTTGCTGCGTACCCGGCTTCGACCTGCCCGGAAAACGTCATGACAAGACCCCAACTGCACGGCCGGCGGTTTCAAACGCGGACAGGGCGCGATCAAGATTATCCCGCGACAGCGCGGCATTCATCTGCGTGCGGATGCGAGCCTGTCCACGGGGCACGACAGGAAAGAAAAAACCGGATACATATACGCCTTCATCGAACAGCTGCGCTGCCATGTCTTGCGCCAATTGCGCGTCTCCCAGCATGACAGGAATGATCGGGTGCTCGCCGGGCAACACGTCAAATCCGATGCGTTCCAGCCCGGTTCGCCAGTAAGCGGCATTCTGAAAAAGCTGGTCGCGCAAATCATCGCCAGCTTCCACCAGATCTATGGCTTTCAAACCGGCTGCCACGATCGCGGGTGGCAACGAATTGGAAAACAGGTATGGTCGTGCCCGTTGTCTCAAAAGATCAATGACTGGTTGAGGCCCGGCGATGTACCCGCCGATTGCGCCGCCCAGAGCCTTGCCCAGTGTCCCGGTCAGAATGTCGACCTCGACGCCGGCATGCGCTGGCGTGCCTTCGCCCTTGGGGCCCATAAATCCGGTGGCATGGCAATCATCGACCATCACAATCGCGTCGTATGTTTCGGCGAGAGCCCGGATGTCTTTCAGGTTCGCAAGGTATCCATCCATGCTAAACACGCCATCGGTCGCGATCATAATGTGTCGTGCGCCATCAGCGCGGGCTTGCCGCAATTGACGTTCCAGATCGTTCATGTCGGAATTGGCGTAGCGATAGCGCCGGGCCTTGCACAACCGTATCCCATCGATGATCGACGCATGATTGAGCGCGTCTGAAACCACCGCATCTTCTGCTTCTAGTAGGGGTTCGAAGAGCCCGCCATTGGCATCGAAACATGCGGCAAACAGGATGGAATCATCCATGCCCAGGAACTGTGCCAAGCGCTGTTCCAGCATGCGATGTAAGTCCTGCGTGCCGCAAATGAACCGCACGCTGGCCATGCCAAATCCCTTGAGCCCCATCGTATCTTGCGCGGCTTTGATCAGCGCTGGATGGTCCGCTAACCCCAAGTAATTGTTAGCACAAAGGTTGACAACGCTCCGGTCGCCAACCTTGATTTTACCAGCCTGAGGTGACTTGATCAGCCGCTCGCGTTTCATAAGCCCTTCGGCGTCGATTTGGGACAGCGTTTCCTGAATATGCGTCAGAAAGGCATGAGACATGATGCGACTCCTTTTTGGAGCCGAATCTGCCATACTGGACATGTGTCCGTAAAGTCAGAATTACGCGATACTGGAAAAAATCCAAAATAACGGATCAGCCATCTCGGACAACCAACAAGGCTCTGGCGCCTTCGCTTATGGCCTGGATGCTGTGGGGCAAGTCCGCTGCATACCGCGCGGTATCGCCCGGCTGCAACTCAGACACCGCGTCGCCCGATGTCACTTCGATCTTGCCCGCGATGACCGTGAGTTGCTCGCGCGCGCCCCGTTTGTGCGGCCGGCTTTTTAAACGTCCCCCGGGGTCGAACCGCAGATCGTAGAACTCATGCACCCCCACGTCTTCAGGCGGGGACAGGATCAGGATCTGGCACCCTTCCCCCATTTGATCAATGCGCGGCAAAGCCGCTTCGCGCGTGACATCGATGCTGGGCGCTTGCGGGCCACTTTCCAGCAATCCGGCGAAGTCGACTTGCAAGGCTCGCGTCAGGTTCCAAAGGGTCGCGATGGTCGGGGAGCTTTCGCCGCGTTCGATTTGGCTGACCATGGATCGCGAAACGCCTGAAAGCTTTGATACGGCGTCTAAAGACAGCCCTTGTGCCCGGCGCGCTTCTTTCAAGCGCAAGGGCAACTGTGTCAGGATCGCGTTGGCGTCTTCCGTCATAACGGATGTGTTCCAAGGATCGCGCATCACGTCAAGCGTTTCACGGCACGTAGGGGCTGACACGGGTCTGCCGACCGATCATAGTGACCACAACCTCGAGGGGAGAGTATCATGACAGATATCGTAATTCTTGATGGCGCGCGCACGGCGATTGGCACGTTTGGGGGCGCACTGGCCAGTACAGCGCCGATTGATCTGGGCACCGTTGCGGCCGAAGCGGCGATGGAACGTTCTGGTGTCGAAGGCGGTCAGATTGGCCATGTCGTTTTTGGTCATGTGATCAACACCGAGCCGCGCGACATGTACCTGAGCCGAGTCGCCGCCATGCAGGCTGGTATCCCCGAACGCACCCCGGCTATGAACGTCAATCGGCTTTGCGGGTCGGGGGCCCAGGCCGTTGTTTCCGCGATCCAGGCGCTGATGTTGGGCGATGCGGATTTTGCCTTGGCGGGCGGAGCCGAATCGATGTCGCGTAGCCCGTTCATCATGCCGGCAGCCCGTTGGGGGCAAAAAATGGGGGACGTCAAATCGCTCGATATGATGCTGGGCGCATTGAACTGTCCGTTCGGTACCGGTCACATGGGGGTAACGGCCGAAAATGTCGCCGATGAACACCAAATCACGCGTGAAGACATGGATGGATTTGCAATAACCAGCCAGACGCGCGCAGCGGCTGCGATCGAGGCAGGTCATTTTGAAAGTCAAATCGCGCCAGTTCAGGTCAAAGTGCGACGCGACATGGTTGATTTCATGGTCGACGAGCATCCCAAGGCTACCAGCGCCGAAGCTTTGGCAGGCTTACGTCCGGTCTTCAAGAAAGACGGGCGTGTCACAGCAGGCAACGCATCCGGTATCAACGATGGCGCCGCGGCCATCGTAATGGCACAGGCGGACGCCGCCGAAAAAGCGGGTCTGAAGCCGCGCGCCCGGGTGCTGGGCTATGCCCACGCCGGGGTCCGGCCCGAAGTGATGGGGATCGGACCGATCCCGGCGGTCCGCAACCTCATGGATCGCACGGGCCTGAGCGCAGGTGACTTCGATGTCATTGAATCAAACGAGGCCTTTGCATCGCAAGCGCTGGCGGTGAACAAGGAACTTGGTCTGGACCCGGCCAAGGTGAACCCCAATGGTGGGGCCATTGCGCTGGGCCACCCCGTTGGTGCCACCGGCGCCATCCTCTGCGTCAAGGCGCTTTACGAATTGGAACGAACCGGTGGGTCCAAGGCTTTGGTCACCATGTGCATAGGGGGCGGGCAGGGTATCGCCGTTGCGTTCGAACGCTTGTGATACGAGTGACCGCGCCACTTGCTTTGGCCGGTCCGATGTGCAGCACGGATCAGGCGCCGCTTTCAAGGTTGCCACGGGTCTGATCCGTCAGTCCGAGATGTTCCAGCAGCACAAGATACAACCGTTCCAGCCCGTTCAGGTCACGTCGCGCCGCGATCACCTCGCGGGCCAACTCGGGCTCATCGGTGATGAGCCCGTCAACTCCCAACGACAGCATCGCTGACATATCGAGCGGGTTGTTCACCGTCCAGACGAACAGCTTTTTGTTCTGCTCGCGCAGGCGACGGACCAATCGGGTATTTGCGGTGACGGCGTTGACCGCAACGAAATCAACATCCAGTGCAGCGATATCGCCGGCGGCCGTTGCAGCAAGCGCGCCGGTTTGCCACCCGGGGCGCAGGCTGCGCATCTTTTCGACAGCGGGGTATTTTAGGGACATAATCGCGATCTGATCCGACATTCCGGCCTGTTCGACTGCAGCGATGACCTGCGCCTCCAAGTCCTTGTCATGGCCATAGTACTTCAATTCGATAAGCAGCGTGGCCCGGTCGCGGACAGCCGACAAAGCGTCTGTCAGGCTTGGAACCCGCTCATCGGCAAAGCGTGGATCAAACCAGCTGCCGATATCCAGCCGATCCAGATCCGCCGACGTGACGTCCCAGATCTTCGTTGGATCACCGGAAAGCTTCATGAAATCGCTGTCGTGAAACACGACGACTTCGCCATCTGCTGTTTCCTGAACGTCGATTTCAACCCAATCCGCACCCGCGTCGACAGCCCCTCCTATTGAGGCAAGGGTGTTTTCCGGAAAGGCTCCGGCTGCCCCCCGGTGCGCAATGATGAGGGCGTCGTCCTTGGTTTCAAGCCTTGGGGCGAGCAGTGTACTTGAAACCGATCCGAAAACGACAACGGCCAACAGGGCGCTGCTGCCCAAAGCCAACAGGCGGCTGGGGGCTGTGGGTTGCGCTTGTGCCAATTCGGTATGCGACGCGTCCCCATAGCGGGCCAAGAGAAGCTGCGACAGCGCGCTTAGGGAAATGGCGCTGACAATCAATCCGCCCAGCGCCCAGAAGCCTGCGCAGACCAGTGCAACAAACAGACGAAAGCGCAAACCGCCACCCATCAGGTCGGGCAGCGTTGTGATCAGGAACCCGGCAATCACGGCCAGCGCAGAAGACACAACCGAGCGGAGCGCCAGCCAGATCAGAAGATCCTTTAACAGCGGTAGGCGCTGTCCATCCATTTGCGCGCTGCTTTTGGCAAAGGCAGCTGAGGGCGCAGTGCGATCAAACATGACGCAGTGCAACGCTACCGCCCAACTCAACAAGCTAGGCACCAAGACCCAAGCAACACCGGCAGCAATGATGCCACCTAGCCCGACCGCGAGAAAAAATTCTGGTGGCCGAACCGTGAGGTAGTAGTTGATATCGAAGTCACCGATCAGAACAGATGCCATGACAGCGCCGACAGCAGCTGCAGGCAGCACGATGACCAGCAGACGCAGGATCAGGGAGATGGAAAATCTCAGCACCAACGAAAACCGCGCCAGTACAAGACCGGATGCGGCGGCCAGCGCCGATTGCATGGTCCAATCGTCCCGTAAGAGGCTGACCGTCATAAAGGCAACACCAACGACTGACCCAATCAGCCAGATTGCCGCGATCAGGATGAAGATTGGAAAGCCGATGGGCGACAGAATGAAATGTGCAATGTCCTGATCCGTCAATGCTGCTTGACCGGACAAGGCCACGCCCGCTTGGACCACAAGTACAACGATCGGGGCAATCAGGGCCACACTGAGCACGCGAATCCCGATCAGCAACGGGATGTTCAGGGCGCGGCGTTGCCATGCGGCCTTGTAGGACTGGAGAACGGTCATGCCGACCATAGGGGCGCAAAACGGGGCGAAATATCAAGACTTTCCGGAAAACCAAGCATCAATCGCGTTGCGATCGGGCCGATCGTCTGCGCGGCGAGACCGGGTCGTGCATACCGGCGCATCGCGGCGCTTAACCTAAGCGTTGCGCAGGTGTGCGAAGCGTTCATCCCATCGTTCAACGTTTTGGCATTGCGCCCGCATTGAACGCGGGGCGCCTTACTCAGGCTTGGACGGGCTGAAAAATGCTCTTTAGATTGTTTTGGCCTCTGACAACAAACGAAGGCGCCAGCGTGCCGGCCGCGTCCAGCTGGATCAGGGGCGAATAGCCTGCAAGGTCAGCGGAGATGGCCAAGCCTTCATTAGCCGATCCGTTCGGCGCGCCGAGCCAATTTGGCGGCCAGGTTCGGGCCAATGCCGGGCCGCGACCAAGGGCAAACCGCGATGCAGATCGCACAGCCATGCGTTTCGTTGAAGTACGGCAGGCATTTGTCGAAATCGACATACCATTTTTCGACCCCGCGCACGGTCTTCTTTTCCGAAAACAGCGCTTCGGGTGGGCAGGCGTCTTCGCAGATCCGGCAGCTCTGACAAAAGCCATCAATGCCATGTTCTTGCGGGTCGGTAAGCGCAAAGGACGCATCCGTCAAAACCGCAGACAGGCGAAATGAGGCACCAAGATCGGGATTGATGATCGAGCCATGCTTGCCAAGCTCCCCAAACCCGGCAGCGAGCGCAGCCGGTATCA
>CAWUIW010000151.1:0-8477 GCA_963922515.1 uncultured Rhodobacterales bacterium
GAAATCGGCGCGATCCAGCAGCACGCGCAGGCGTTCGACACCGGCAGTCATTGTATCCAGATCGTCTTCGTCACGAAACAGGCCGAGGTCAATTTCCGGCGCGACCCACGGGTCGTTGGAGACAAGTCGCAAGGCGCCGCGTGACTTGGGCCGGCAGAGGCAGACATCGGCAAAATAGCCCGCCTTCATCGGGTATTTCCGTCCGGTCCAATCCAGATAAAACGGAATGAAATGCGACTGAACATCTGGGTCAGCTTCATCGCCCCGGGCATTGAAGAACGCCGCACCTTCAACGGTGGGAGAGGCCAAACGCCCCTTGCGGGTCAGTGCGTAGACAAACGGCGCCAGTGCCCAAGCTGGCCATTGCGACAACTCCAGCCCGTATCCAGACCCAGCGCCCTCGAAATGCAGCCCGACCCCTGGGTGATCGTGCAGATTGGCTCCAACCTCTGGTGCGTCAATACGGGCCTCTATCCCGATCCTCTTCAGATCAGATTGCGCACCGATCCCAGAGCGCATCAGGACAGCAGGCGATCCAATCGAACCGGAACTGAGGATGACGCCCTTGGCAGCGCGCAACTCGGTGCCATCCACCAGAGTCACGCCAGCGGCCCGGTCCCCGTCCCAAAGGATCGCGTCGACGGTGCTGCCCGTATAAACCTCCACCTCGGGGTGTTTTCGGAGAAAGGCGTCAGCGGCGGAATTTCGGCGCCCGTTGACCACGTTGTTGGCAACCACGCCCGCGCTTTCATACTCTGGTGTCGGGAGTGCATCTCCGTTGGACCCCAACATAGGGGCAAGCCCGCGCGTCAAGGCATGTGGATCCTCCATGCGGCTGGGCAACAAGCTGTCTTCCACCGTTTCAAACACCGGCAGTATATCAGTCCAAGCCCAGCCAGGAACGCCCCATCCATCAAAATCAGACGCGCGCCCGCGGAACCAGACCATCGAATTGATCGATCCGGATCCACCGACCATGCGACCGCGTGGGATTGCAATGGTGCGACCCCCGGCTGATCCAAGCGGGGCAGATCGATAAGCCCAGTCGCGCTTTCCACCCAGAAGCCACACCAGGCCGAAAGGCATCGACACCAGAGGATGTTTTTCAGATGGTCCTGCCTCGACGATCGTGACCGCTCCCGCCTCGCGGCGAGACAGTTCGGCAGCAAGGACGCACCCCGCGGACCCAGCTCCTATGACAAGATAGTCGCGCATCAGGCAGCCTTTTTGTCTCCTGCCATTGAGGCCATGCGGGCAAAAACGTCGATGCCAAGCTGGCGGTACAGATCAATCATGTCGACCATCACCCAACACTCTCGGATCATTCCAGCTTCAATGCGCCAGAAGTCCAAGCTGGCACGAGTGATGCGGCGGCCTGTCGGAGCCAAACCCAGAAAACCGTCTCCCGTATGGGTTGCAGTGCCAGACGGCCAACCGGTGAAGGCCACAAGGTTTTGGTCACCGAAGAAAACGCCGTCATCAAGGTGCCGCACGTTTTCGGACAGCCCGGTGCGAAACTGGCGAAAGATCAAGTTAACGATGGCATCGTGACCGCGCGCCGCGCCCAACCCGGTCGGACCATACCATGACGCATTAGGGTGCCAGAAACCGCCAAGCCCGCGCTCGGGCGTGTCGGCATCCCCTTTCTTGAGGTCATGCAGCATGTCCCATACCAGCTGGACTGATGCTTCGGCGGCCGCCTTGTCATGCGGCGCTGTCAAAATGCCCTGCCCGTCTGCAGGACCCGGGCACATCCATTCAACGCCCATTTGCGGCGCCATGGGCCAGACACCGGCCTGCAACATGACCTGTGGGATGTCCCAAAGCGCCTGCATCTCGGCGACAAGACCGTCTTCGATCCGAAGGTATTCGTGATAGCGCATGAAAACCGGAGACCCCGTCGCAGGTATGCCCAACCAAGGCGCGCGGAATGTACCGACAAAATTGCCAGCAAGGCCAACCCAATTGCCGCTGCACCCGTCGCCCCAACGTTCACCGGACATGCAAATGAAATCCAGTCGCTCCAGGTCGGGCATCGCGCGCAACAGCGGTTCATAGACGCGGTCAAATAGCTCCGCAGGCCCAGTTAGACGGTCAAATGGATGCCCTAACCGGATCTGTGCGTCCGGGGCAAAACTGTCGACCAAGGCGCCTCGAAGGCCAGACGCCCCGCCGGAGCGGAACGCCGCACGCAGTGGCGCAATCACAGCTTTGGTATGGTCGTGGACCGTTGTCATCCCTTGACGGCGCCGGCGGTCAAACCGGACACGATCTGGCGCTGGAAGAACATGATCAGAATGATCAGCGGTATCGTGGCCGAGACAACGGCAGCCACCGCGAACATCACGTTGCCCTGCACCTGTGTCGAGCCGAGGAACGAGGCGATCTTGGGGATCATGGTTTCGTTTTCCTGAGACAAGAGCAACCGGGTGACCGTGAAGTCGTTGTAGGCGAGCAAGAAGCTGAAAAGACCTGTTGTGATCACGCCCGGCCACATGACCGGAATGATCACATGGCGGAATGCCTGGAACCGGGTGCACCCATCGACCATTGCGCTTTCGTCAAGGTCCTTGGGAATGTTCAGAAAGAACGAGTGCAACATCCACAGTGTGAACGGCTGGTTGATCGCCACGAGCACGATGATCGTGGTCGGCAAAATCCCCCAGACATTCCATTCAAAGAACGGCAGCAGATAGCCCGAAACCAGTGTGATGTGTGGCATGGCGCGAAACACCAGCGCGGCCATCAGGATCCAGAAAGCGTATTTATAGCCCGACCGGGCAAGGGCATAGCCACCCAACGTTCCAAAAGTAAGCGAGATCGTAACGGTGAAGAACACCACGATCGCGCTGTTCAGCACCGCGCGCCAGAACTCTTCTTGGATCCAAGCGCCCTCGTACCCGTTTAGTGTAAATCTGGCACCGGTCTCGGCCATGGTCAGAGTGCCGGTCAGCGCATTGGTCCAATCGGCCTTGGAAAAGAAATCGCCCTGCACCTTGAAAGAACCCCATGCGGTCCAGAAGAAGGGGAAGGAGGCGATGATCACCCAAAGGATGACGAACACAACCGAAAGGATCGTCATGGGCGTTATGCGGGATTCGATTTTCGTCGCCATGGTCGTCTCCTCAGGCCGATTTACCGTTGAAGTCACGCCAGGTGCGGATCAGCACTGGCATCAAAAGGAAGGCCACCCCGATAATCGTCAGGATCGATGTCGCCCCCGCAGAGCCGTAGAGCGGATTCCCGGCTGCAATCAGGTCATTATAGATGATCCAGCTAAGCGAGCGGGCATGCGCCTCGGCCTGGAACGAGATGATCGGCTCAAAGACGCGGAAGTTGTCCATTAGCTGGATGAGCGTGATAAAGACCACAAGCGGCATCAGATGCGGCACGACCACGTGGATCATGCGTTGCCAATTGGTGGCACCGTCGATCTGAGCGGCTTCCAACGTGTCTTTCGGCACGGTTTGCAGACCGGCATAGAAAACGATGAAGCTGAAGGGGAGCGACGACCAGATCCCGTAGAAAATTAGCATGAACCAAACCAGCGGCGTGCTGGCTTTCATGCTGAGAGACGGGTCGTTAAACAAGGTTTGCAGCGTTGCACCGATCACACCGTCCACGTCGACCATCCAGAAGATGGCCAGGGCGCCCACAAGCGGGGTCACGATCATGGGCAAGAGCGACACAAAGATGGTCGGCCCTTTCACAAATTTCGGCAGGTTGTTCACAGCCACGGCGATGGCCAGACCAAGCACCAGAACAAAGGGCGTGACAACGAAGGTATAGGTGAGCGTGAACGCGAGCGCCCAATAGAACGGCAAGTTCAGTACTTCGTTGTAAAACTCGCCAATACTCTCCGTAGACCGCCACGCCTCGGCAATTTCGGCAAATCCCAGATGGGCGCGGTTGGTATAAGTGCCGAGCCCGTTGAAGCGGCCAAGTGGGGCTTCTTCCTGCAGCTTTGAGGTGGCTTCAGTATCCACCGTCGTGACCTCGTTACAGCCAAAGGGGCCGCAGCTTTCGGTCACCACAAGCACTTGTTCGTGCTCGATGTAGAAGGATTGAATGGCAACCGAGACAATAGGCAGGGCTATGAAAAGTATCATCGCCGAGAGCGTTGGCAGGATGAACCAAAAGAACGTGCGGTGTTGCATAGCTCACATCTCGGTTTGGTGCGCAAAGAGCGGGGGCCCGCAACGCGGGCCCCCGGACGTGTCTTAGTTCAGGAAGCCAGCTTCCTTGGCCGCTGTGACATAGGCCGCTTCGATATCTGCCAATGTCTTCTCGGCAGACTCATCGCCCTTGAGGAAGTCGGCAAGTTCCGCGCTGGCCGCGTTGTGCATCAGGTTGATGTACGGGATCATCGGATACGGCTTTGCGCCGCCCTGTGCAGTCGCTGCCACGCCTGCGGCAGCCGGGCCGGGCTTGTAGCCGTCCAACAGCCAGATTGCATCGTCGTTATGCGCAGCCACCATTTCCGGTGTCATGGCGCTGACCAGCGCGGCGAACGTGGCTTCGGCCTCTTCGTCCGAGACGTTGGTTGCGATCGTCACACCATCCCACCAAAGCGTTGCCGCAGGGATGGAACCGCCACCGGCGGTAGGCGCCGACACCAAAACCGTGTTGCCGGTCACTTCCGCTGTTGAGCCTTCGTCATCCAGAACCGCACCGCCGCGCGAGCCCCACATGATCCCGATAGCAGCTTGGCCAGCTTCCCACAGACCCTGCGTTTCGTTCGACGCATGGCTCAGGTAGTCTGGGTGTGCATACTCAGAAATGGCCTTGATCGAATTGATCGCAGCGACGCCCGTTTCCGTGTTGATGTTGGCTTCAGCCGTGCCCGGTTTGAAAAGGTCACCGCCATGCGCAAAGAAGAACAGGTTGAACAGCTCGCCCAAGTTCCAGCCGCTCGCATTCATCACGACGGGATGTTCCATGATGCCCGCTGCGCGGATCTTTTCCGCCGCTGCAACAACTTCCTCGACCGAGGACGGGATGCCCTCTACACCGGCTTGCTCTAGCACGTCTGTCCGAACATAAAGGTGTTGCGAGTTCGCCATGAACGCAACCGCCATCACCTTGCCGTCGATGGTGATCAGTTGGTTCGGGCTAAGACCGGCGCCATACTTGGCCACCATATCATCCAGCGGACGCACCAGACCATCGTTCATCAGCTGGGTCAGCGTCGAGTTTGCAACCACCACGGCGGTGTATTGCGCCGGGTTCGGCGTTTGTGCCTGGTTCATCATGTCACGCGTGTCATCGCGCAGGGTCACGCTGAACTCGGAAGCCGCAGCTTCACAGTTTGCTTTTGCTTCGCCAGTGATCGCCTGAATCGCTGGAAAGTCGCTGCCCAGAACACGGATCGACTGACCCGCAGGACCGCAATCAGCGTAGGCCGCTGTGCCCATCAGGCCCGCCATAACACCGGCAATGGCAAATTTTTTCAGAAACATAGTGGTCTCCCAGTTGTCATTCGGTCCGCCGTCGACGCCCGGACCGGTCTTGGTTGCGCCGCTGTTTTTGCGGCGATTGACGGGGGCTAGCCCCCAATCCGTGCACCGCTCCCAGCTTCGAAGAAGTGACAGATTTCGCTTGGGATGCGGATCGACACCGTGTCGTCGATCGCAGCCCGAAAGGTTTTGTCCGTTTTGACGGACACCAAGGCGCCGTCAATCCGAACAGAGATCATGGTGGCATCGCCAAGAAGCTCGATGGTGTAGATCGGCGCAGTGATCTGACCGCCCTCACCCATTTCCGCATCTTCCGCGCGAAAGCCCATGGTCACCGGTCCATCCGGCAGTTTGACGCCCTCGACGCGGGTGTTTTCCGCCAGGAAAACGCCCCCCTCGATATGACCGTCGATCAGGTTCATCGCCGGGTTTCCGATAAAACTCGCCACGAACGTGTTGGCCGGTGTGTCATAGATTTCGGTCGGGCTGCCCACCTGTTGGACGATGCCGCTTTTCATCACCACAACGCGGTCCGCCAACGTCATGGCCTCAATCTGGTCGTGCGTTACGTAGATCGTCGTGACCGCCAATTCATGGCTCAGGTTCTTGATCTGTGCGCGCGTGCTCACGCGAAGCTTGGCGTCAAGGTTCGATAGAGGTTCATCCATCAAAAAGACGTTTGGCTCGCGGACAATAGCGCGGGCCAAAGCCACTCGCTGGCGCTGCCCGCCCGACAACGCTGCGGGCTTGCGGTGCAAGAATTCATCCAGCTCGACCATCGCACTGGCGCGACGCACCCGTTCGTCATGCGATGCCGGGTCAATGCCCCGCACCCGCAGTGGGAACCGGATGTTTTCGTACACGTTCATGTTCGGATAAAGCGCGTAGGACTGGAAGACCATCGCGACGTCCCGATCTTTCGGCTCCAGATCATTGACGAGCTGCCCGTCGATCCGGATTTCACCATCCGTGATGTCCTCGAGCCCGGCGATCATCCGCATTGTCGTTGTCTTGCCGCAGCCCGATGGACCGAGCAGAACCAGAAACTCTTTGTCGGCAATTGTCAGATCGAAATTGTCGACCCCAACGAAATTCCCCCAGCGCTTACACACGTTTCTAAGCTGGATTTCAGCCATGGTCGTCCCCCGATGGAATCAGAATCGCTTTTTGCATACGTTTGCAAAAAGCGTATGCGCAGGTCCTTGCGTCGGGCAAGAGATTTTTGCAATCGTATGCAAAACCACATGGCTCTCCAAATGAATCACAACAGCGCTCCGCACCAATCCCAAGATTTTCAAACGGAAAAACAAGTCGTTAGAGAATTTTATGCAAAACTGGATACTGCCGAATTAATGGACATTCCGGCCGTTTTGAACGGTGCTGTGGCGCCCGGTTACCGGTGGCGCGGATTTCATCCGTTCGACGAGATGACGAATCCCCACGATATAGCGACCAAGTTTTGGGCACCTTTGCGCACAGCGCTGACATCCCTCCAACGGCGCGAAGACGTGTTCTTTGCAGGGGCAAACGAAAGCGACGGTTTCACATCCGTTTGGGTCGCGTCCATGGGGCACCTGATGGGCCTGTTCGACGCGCCTTGGTTGGGCATACCGCCAACGGGCAAAATCGCAATGCTGCGCTATTGCGAATTCCATAAGGTGTCAGATGGCAAGCTGGTTGAAACAGCCATGTATTTCGACGTGCCCCACGTGATGATGCAAGCCGGAATAAATCCTTTTCCGCCGCAAACCGCAGCGCACCTGGTCCAACCTGGCCCGATGCCGCATACCGGGTTGCTGTATGAGGCCCAAGACGCTGCCGAAGGCACCCGTACCCTGTCGGCGATCAACGCCATGATCAAGGATCTGGGCCAGTGGGGTCTTGGCCTGCCGCTGGAGGAAGAACTGGCGCGCACATGGCACCAGGACATGCTGTGGTGGGGACCGGCGGGCATTGGGGCCACCTACACCATCCCGCGATATGCCCAGCAACATGCGGGTCCGTTTCGAGCAGGCTTCCGGGACCGGTCAAAGACCAATCACATTTGCCGCATGGCAGAGGGCCATTACGGCGGTTTCTTTGGTTGGCCCAACTTTACGGCCATTCCGACTGGTGGGTTCATGGGCATGCCCGGCAGCGAGAAACCCGGCGAATTCCGCGTCATCGACATCTATCGCCGCGATGGCGACAAGCTTGCGGAAAACTGGATTTTCATTGATTTGCTGCACTTCTGGAAGTCGCAGGGCGTCGACGTTCTTTCCCGGATGCAAGAGGTTCAGACCCCATGAGGATCGACGCACACCACCACCTTTGGGATCTGTCGGCGGTGCATTATCCTTGGTTGATGGAACATGGCGCACCACGGTTTTTCGGGGATCCGACGCCGATCCAGCGCGACTACCTCGTGCCCGAGTTTCAGCAAGACGCGCAGCCACACGGCATTGACGCATCCGTTCACATCCAAGTTGGTGCCGCCGATGCATGGGCCGAAGCCACGTGGGTGCAATCGGTAGCCGATGCGACACCCGGATGGCCCGCGGCGCAGGTCGTGTTTTGCGATCTGACGCGGGACGACCTGAATGAACAGCTTGACCGATACCTGACCCTTCCGAGCGTACGCGGCGTGCGCCAGATTGTCGGCCGTGCGCCGGGCGAAGATGCCCAGACCGGGACAAATGACTTGCTGAACAATCCCCAGTTCGCCGCAGGTTTGCGTGCCGCAGGCGCCAGGGGTTTGTCCTTCGACCTGCAATTGCTGCCAGAACTGATGGGCCAAATGGTGCGCGTTCTGGATCAGGCGCCGGACACGCCTGTGGCGTTGTGCCATGCCGGGTCACCGCATGACCGTAGCGCGGCAGGCCTCGCAGCATGGCGGTCCCACCTTGCCCCGCTGGCCGAGCGGCAACAGGTGACCTGCAAACTGTCGGGACTGGGCATGTTTGATCATGGTTGGTCGGTTGCCAGCATTCGTCCCATCGTAGAAACCTGTCTGGAGCTCTTTGGCGCTGATCGCTGCATGTT
>CAWUIW010000152.1:0-8413 GCA_963922515.1 uncultured Rhodobacterales bacterium
GCAGTCAGGACAAGCTGAACGGCTTCGCGAATGGTCATAAAATAGCGTTTGACGCGAAGATCGGTGACCGTGACAGGTCCGCCGCGGCTGATTTGCTCTTGGAACAACGGAACAACCGACCCGCTGGATCCAAGAACATTCCCGAACCGCACCATCGTAAATACCGTTTGCCGGCGCCGCATGGCCAGATCTTGAATGACCAGCTCCGCCATCCGTTTCGATGCGCCCATCACGTTGGTCGGGCGTACGGCTTTGTCCGAAGAGACCAGAATGAAACGCTCAACTCCTGCGTCTGCGGCCTCGCGGGCAAGGGTTTGTGTGCCAAACACATTGTTGATCAGGCCAGACAAGGGGTTGGATTCGACCAGTGGCACATGCTTGTAAGCCGCAGCGTGCAGAACCACATCCACGTCATTTTCACGCAAGACTTTGCGCACTTGGCGAGAGTCAGTCACTGAACCCAGCACCGATACCAATTCGATATCGCTGCCTTCCATCAAATCGCGAAACTCCTTGTCCACGTTGTACAACGCCAGCTCGCTCAGCTCGTAGAGCACCAGTTTGCGTGGGCGGCAGGACAGGATCTGGCGGCACAATTCCGATCCTATGGAGCCACCGGCCCCAGAAACCAGAACGACGCGGTCCTTATAGTTTTCGGCGGCATCTTCAAAGCCGACATCATTCACGCTGCGCCCCAAGAAAGACTGCGAAGCAACCGGCGCAAGCTTGTCGATCAGTGCCTCTTCCCCGATCAATTGTGCAAAAGATGGCAAGGATTGAACCTCCAGCCCCATCTGCTGCAAGCGGCGCGCGATTTGCGCTTGTTTTGGCTGGCTCAAGGACGGCATCGCCAAAAGCACGCGGTGTATGCTGCGTTCTTCAACGATCTGGGCGATACGCGCTGGCGGGTGAACCGGAAGCCCGGCCAGCATAACGCCCTGCAGCGATTTGTTGTCGTCGACAAAGGCAACAGGGTCAATCGTGTCGTGCGTTCGCAAGGCCGTCGCCAACTGCGTGCCGGTCGTGCCCGCGCCGTAGATCAGTACCCGGCACCTCGGCTCGGATTTGCGATAAATGGTGACCAAAACCTGATACATCAGAACGCGGCTTGCCACAGTGAACAGAAACAACGCGATGCCGAACATGACGTATGTTCCCGGCGGCAGTGTTTGACCGCTCAGCCAGGTCAGCGGAACAGCGGCAGAAGCGACGACGGTTGAGTAAACCGCTGTCATTGTAACGGCGCGGCCTTCATAGGCTTTCAGCTGGACATACGGCAGGCCGAACCAAATCGATGTAACGGCGCCAATAAACATCAGGTACGGAATGATTGGACCCGACATCCACAGCGTATCAATCGCTGAAGTGGGCAACGACTGAAGCCCGAATGCGAAAAGCAAAGCGCATGGGACCAGCACAAGATCGAAGCCCAAAAGGATAAATCCCTTTTGCTTCCTGGTCAGCGACATAATCAGTCTGAGCATATGGCTCATCTCCAATTTTTGTACTGCTCGCTGTACGGCGATACTATGAAACCCAGCACTAGGAGAATGCGGTCATGAATAAGTTCGATTTTTGAAACGTTCCTTGGCTACCAGTCTGGCTTAGCCTAGGCGGGCGCATTTTCAAAAGACTTTGTGCATCTTTGCTGCGACGCGGCAGAACGATGCTTATTGGATGGTCAGCTTGCCTCGAATATAAGTTTCGCAAAATGTACTGAACGTACGCGTTTGTCGATGGTTTTGAGCCGAAAAGCGGGAAAATCGCCGCCATTTGAGCGATTTAAACCGTTTCGTTCAGTTTGGCTCTCATTGGCGTCAGCGCCGTCCCTCCGCAAGAACCTCCATCGGTCGAACGCCCAAAAACGAATCACTTTAAAGCTGCAATGCAGAATTACGACCGTCGTAGAAACAGCCCGCCGACGGTTTCAAACACCAAGGCAAAGTCATAACAGATGTTCTGTTTTTTCTGGTAGATTAGATCCAGTTGAGCTTTGCGTGGGATGCACACGCGCCGATATACAGCGTCAGTTTCTTCTGGAGTTTGGCACTGCTTCAACAGCTTGGTTTCATGCTTGTTGAACACCAGCGTTGCCAGTCCGGTAACACCTGGACGGCTTTTCAGCACGGCAGCATACAGGTCCGGGTATGCCTCGACGTATTCCCGCAACGGCGGTCTCGGACCGACAAAGCTAAGGTCACCTTTCAGAACATTCCATAACTGAGGGAATTCATCCAAACGCCGCTTGCGCAACCAAGCGCCCGTTTCCGTCACTCGGTTTTCTTTGTCTCCACCAGATACGCCGCTGTCGTCGGCAACGTTTGTCATGGTGCGCAGCTTCCACAATCGGAACGGGATGTTCGGTGCCTTCATGCGCTCGGACACATAAAAGATTGGCCGGCCTTGCTTGATCAACAGCCAGCCCAAAAGAAGGGCTATGACCGGTGCAAGAATAATGACGAGCAACGAGGCGAAGAAAAGATCGAACAGCCGTTTCTGCCAGTTCATGTTGTACCTCGCTTTAGAAAGTCCTGCCATTCGGCAACCAGAAGCTCTTCTGGATTGGCTGGATCGGGAAGGTCTACAAGGGATTGCAGACAACGTGTATCCAACTCAACCGACCGGATGGCTGTTTCTGGCGCTGGCACAGGCGCCCAGTCAAGGTGCGCTGCGTCCAACAACCACCCCATTTCGACCGGTTTTGGCAGGGCAATGTTGATCAGATCGGGCGCATTACCGCGACCCACCAAGGCTGCAAGAATGCTAGCCAAGCTGCGTGGGCCGATGTAGCTTCTGCTCGGGGTCGTGCCGTCCGAAAACTGGTGCAGTTCGAAGCCCGGTCGCCAGCCGCCAAGAATCGCATCTGCGCCGGCGACATTGCCAATCCGCAAGGTTGTTGCAAAAACGCCAAGCTCTGCCGACAGCTGTGCAGCCCGCACTTCCATGTCGTGTTTGGCGTGCCCGTAGTCAGACGCCGGATGCACATCAAGGGTTTCGGTCAAAACACCGGTCTGGCGCCCGTACACCGCCGCCGAGGACACCAGATAGGCCCGGGACTTGGTGAGTGCGGCAGTTTGCAACGCAACTTCGGCGAGCCGCCAATTATCTGAATAATAGGCTTTTTTTCTGTTCACAGCGGCGGGCGTGGCCCCAGCCAAGCACAAGATGGCATCAAGTTGGGGCACGCTTGCGGCAATATCTTCGGCGCCCCGCGTCGGATCAATTTGCACCCAGTTTGGACCACGCGTCGCGCTACGAGATTGCCAAATGATCCGGTCAGATTTCCAGTATGCATGCAAAATCTGGCCGATCTGACCTGTTGCACCCAGAACCAAGACTTTTGGAAATTGCATGGCGGCAAGGGAAAACGTTGACGGAAGGATGCGTGTCTGTATCTTCCCGGCTGAATAAAGAAAACGAAATCCTGCGCGGCAGCGCTGGATAAACACAGGCTAGTTTCATGAAAACAACATGGAAAGCTCTGATCAGCATCGTATCGGGGATTGTCCTCGCGAGTTGCGGATCTCTTCCCAGCGGCAGCCCCGAGCGCAATGAATTTTTGCGCCAGGCCGATGCCGAGACCGGCGATTTTGCCGTGTATTCCGTTTCGCGGTCGTTCCTTCCCACTGTTGCGACATGGCCGCAAACCGGCGATCAGGAACTTTTACATTGGATTGGTCGGTCGCAAGGCGCGCGCAACCAGATCATTCAACCCGGTGATACGCTGAAGCTTCAAATTTGGGACAGCAGCGATAACTCGCTTTTGACTTCGACTGATGACAGGGTTGTCGAGTTGAGCGAAGTCGAAGTTGCATCAAACGGGACGATTTTTGTCCCCTATGTCGGTGATATCAGCATCATAGGCTTGACCCCCGATTTGGCGCGCAAGGAATTACAGACCGAACTCGAAGCTATTGTGCCGTCTGCGCAGGTGCAGCTTTCGCTGACCGAAGGCCGGTTGAACTCGGTGGATTTGGTGGGCGGTGTTTCAGCGCCGGGCACGTATCCGATGCCGGATCGAAACTACACGGTGCGCAGTCTGATCGCTGCAGGTGGTGGTGTGAACACCGCGTTGAACAACCCTCAGGTTCGGCTTGTACGTGGCAGCCAAATCTATGGCACGTCAATTGACGATCTTTTTGATCAGCCGCAGTTCGACACTTTGCTGCGTGGTGGTGACCAGGTCATCGTCGAAGAAGATCGGCGCTATTTCTTGTCATTCGGCGCCACGGGCATCGAAGACTTGCACATTTTCCCGAAAGACACCGTTTCTGCAATGGATGCGTTGTCAATCGTGGGCGGCGTTACCGATACCCGCGCCGATCCAAAGGGTCTTTTGATCCTGCGAGAGTATCCCGCATCAGCGCTTGCACCGGGTGAGCGTGGCCCGCGTCAAACGCGTGTGGTGTTTACGATCGATTTGACCAGTGGTGATGGTCTGTTCTCGGCTCGGAAGTTCCAGATCAATCCAGAGGATTTGGTCATGGCAACAGAGTCGCCGATCAACGACGTCAACACCATCTTTAATCTGGTTGGTAATGCATTCGGTGTCTTCAGCGCAGCAGGAGCAATCTAGCCGCCGCGTTACCTGAAAAACTGAAACAAGCATCAAAGCGCGCTTACATTTTTATGTGGCGCGCTTTGTCTTTGACCAGTTCGTTGATCTGCGCCACATGCGATGGCAGGCAGCGCGTTTCAAAGTCATATGCTTCGACCACCTGCTTGCGGGCGGCAGGACCCAGATGCGCATAACGGGACGGTTTGGCAAGAATATCGACCACTTGCGCGCTAAGCGCCTTGTGATCAAAAAAGTCCACCAGCATGCCGGTTCTTTCATGCGTTACGGCCTCGCGCACCGGAGCGACGTTGGAAGAGACAATCGTCGCCTCCATTGCCATAGCTTCAAGCAATGACCAGCTCAGCACAAACGGCATGGTCAGGTAAATGTGGCACTTGCTGAGCTGCACAATCTCACAGAAGGATTCGTAAGGGACCCGCCCCAGAAAATGCACGCGCGACCAGTCGATCTTGTCGCCTACCTCTGCCTCCATCGCGCCGCGCAATCCGCCCGGGTGATCTGATTTCCGACCATAGGACACTTCATTGCCACCCAAAACAATTGCGCGGGCATTTGGGCGTTGTGACAGGATTTCCGGCAATGCGCGCATAAAGACGTGAAAGCCGCGTGCATGCTCCAGGTTGCGGGCAAGGTACGTGAACACTTCGTCTTGCCGGGTCAGCGGTTGATCCAGCCTGCCAAGTTGCACCGATACATCCGGCTTTGGTTGAAGCGTGTCCGTCCGAATGCCGTCATGGCAAACATAGAACCGATCCTGAAAGCTTTTTGGGAAAAGTTGCGCCTGCCAGTTTGTCGGGCAGTGTGCCAAGTCGACAGCATCGATGCTGGCCAAGGGCACGGTGTTGCGGGCCCGCAGCAAAAACGGTGTGTCGGCGCTGACCGGTTCGTTCGGGTCAAATCCAATCATTGCACCTGTTGGACGGTAAAAATACTCAAAAAAACCCATCACCGGTACGTCAGGCCAGAGTTCTTTGAAAAACAGCAACTCTCCCCAACCAGTATGACCGATCACGATGTCAGGCCTGGTGCCCAGGGCATCAAAATGCGCCTTCGCAGCAAGCATGGCTCCAAAACCAGTTGCCGCCGCCTCTTCCCAGACTTTGGACAACCCGTAGGTCGCAGGTTGCGATCGGCCATGCGGCTGGTAAAGCACCGTTTTGATACCCGAGAGTTTTGGGGCGTCCTTTCTTTGGGTCAAAAAGGTGATCTGGTGGCCACCTTGTTCGACCAGCCAGCGCGTCAGTTCGCGATACTGCCCCGGCATGTTCTGGTGCACGATAAGCAGGTTCATGGCGCCAAAGAGCTAGTGTTGTCATCATACTGAGATGGCAACAAGCGCCTTAGATACGCGCCGTACGTGGTTTTCGCGAACTCTTCGGCGCGCGCCATCAGTGCGTCTTGAGATATCCAACCCTTGGCGTACGCGATTTCCTCCGGGCATCCTGCTTGCAAACCTTGCCTGTCCTGCAAGGTGCGCACGAAGTTCCCTGCATCCAGGAGGCTGCCATGCGTGCCCGTATCCAGCCAGGCATAGCCGCGCCCCATGGTTTCGACCGTAAGTAGCCCATCCTTCAAATAGCCGTCCAATAGTGACGTGATCTCAAGCTCTCCTCTTGCGGACCGCGTGATCTTCTCCGCGCGTTCCGGCGCTGTACCATCAAGAAAATAAAGCCCGGTAACGGCATATGGCGAAGGGGCAATGCTTGGCTTTTCCACGATGCCCGAAACCTTTCCGTGTTTATCAAACGCCAAAACGCCATATCGTTCCGGGTCCGCGACGTGGTAGCCGAACACGGTGGCTCCGGACCGCAACTTGTTCGCGCGCGCCATCAGCTCTGGAAGGCCGTGTCCGAAAAAGATGTTGTCGCCCAGCACCATTGCGGACGGCCCGCCGGCCAGGAATTGATTGGCAATGACGTAAGCCTGCGCCAAACCTTCGGGTCTTGGCTGAACCAGATAGGCGATGTCCAAGCCCCACTGACTGCCATCGCCCAAGGTTCGCTGAAACTGATCCTGATCTTCGGGCCGTGTTATCACAGCTATTTCGCGAATGTCCGCGAGCATCAGGGCGCTCAACGGGTAGAACACCATGGGCTTGTCATAGACCGGCAACAATTGCTTCGAGACGCCCAGTGTTACCGGGAAAAGCCGGGACCCCGTGCCGCCAGCAAGGATGATGCCCTTTCGTTGGCTCATGGTTTATCACCCTTTCGGTCGTTGATCATCTTGCGAAGCGCATCGCGCCAGTCTGGGCGTGGCATGTTAAACTGCGCTTCAAAGCGCGTGCAATCCAAAGCAGAATTAGCGGGACGCTTGGCAGGCGTCGGATAGGCCGCAGTCAAAATACGATCAATGCGGCACGGCAAGTGCGCCTGTGTCATGATTGCCTCTGCAAACGTGGCCCAACTGACGTTCGGCGTACCGGCAAAATGGTAAATTCCGCATTTCTCCGGCGCCACTGCAAGCGTGTTGGCCACGGCTATGCAGGCGCGGGCCAGATCGAACGCGGGTGTTGGTCCTCCGATCTGATCATCCACCACCGACAGGCGGTCGCGCTCTGAACCGAGGCGTAGCATGGTGGTCAAAAAATTGCGGCCGGTCAGCGAGAACACCCAGGATGTCCGGAGGATGGCAAAGCGCCCACCCGCGTTCGCAATCAGTTGTTCGCCCGTCGCCTTACTGCGGCCATAAGCGTTCAGCGGCGCCGTGGCGTGATCTGGTGTCCACGGCGACGTGCCCGACCCGTCAAAGACGTAATCCGTGGAAACCGAGACAAACGGGATGTCCAATGTCGCAGCGGCCTTGGCCATCGCGCCGGGCGACGCGGCGTTTACGGTTGTGGCCTCGACCTCCTTGGTCTCGGCTCCATCGACATCCGTAAAGGCGGCGGCATTGATCACGGCGCTGGGTTTGGTGGCCCGTACATGACCTGCACAGGCCAACGGATCCCGCAAATCGACCTCGGCCCGCGGAACGCACCTTACGTTAGAAAATCCGGCCAAAGCAGACGCCAATTGACCGGACGCGCCAAACACCAAAATCATCCTTTTGCGGGCCCCAGCCCAAGGCGACGACCAACCCCGGTTCGGTTCTGAAGGCGTTCCCACCAGTCGCGGTTATCAAGGTACCAACGAACCGTTTGTCGCAACCCGTCGTCCAGCCCAATGCGGGACCGCCATCCTAGATCGTCTTCAATTTTCCGGGCATCAATTGCATAGCGCGCGTCGTGTCCGGGACGATCCACGACAAACGAAATCAGATCCGAGTGTGGTGCGTTTTGTGGTCTCAACTCATCCAAGATGCCGCACAGGTTGTGAACCAGATCAAGGTTGGTGCGTTCGGCGTGGCCGCCCACTAGGTAAGTCGCGCCAATCGCGCCCCGTTTTGCTATCGTCAATAAGGCATCTGCGTGGTCGTCGACATGTAACCAATCGCGTATGTTCTGCCCCTGTCCGTAGATCGGGATTGGGGCTTGTTGCAGCGCGTTCAGAATGACCACGGGGATCAATTTCTCTGGAAACTGGTACGGTCCGTAGTTGTTTGAACAATTGCTCAAGACATAAGGCAAACCATAGGTTTCGCCCCACGCCCGCACCAAATGATCACTGGCCGCCTTGCTGGCGGCATAAGGACTGCGTGGGTCATAGGCCGACGCTTCGCTGAACTTGCCATCCGGACCTAGGCTGCCAAATACCTCATCTGTCGAAACGTGATGAAACCGAAAGGCGCTGTGTTCTGTTTCTGTCCACCACTGTCGTGCCGCTTCTAGCAATCGCAACGTGCCGGTCTCATTCGTGTCCACGAAATCGCCCGGCGCATCGATCGTCCGATCGA
>CAWUIW010000153.1:0-8286 GCA_963922515.1 uncultured Rhodobacterales bacterium
CAGCACGATTGCCCAGGCAACGGGCGCCCAGGCTTCCGACAGCCGGTGCCCCGCCGCAGCGCACAGCGCTGCGCCCACCAAAACGCCACAATAAATCGGCAGGCCCGGTTCGAAACGCAGTCCAAAATACAGCCCAATGCCAATGGCGAGGCATACCGGTGTCCATGGCACCAGATGGCCCCGCTGCATTTGCAGCGCGTGCGTGACCTCGCCGACTACGCCCATGCTTGCCCCCTGTCGCGGCGGTCGCTAGACAAGCGCGGAGTTTAGAACACCCAAGGTTACCGAAAGGTGAAGTCCCGCATGTCCGCACCGGTTGTCACCCGTTTTGCCCCGTCCCCCACCGGTTTTTTGCACATCGGTGGGGCCCGAACCGCGTTGTTCAACTGGCTATATGCCCGCGGTCGGGGAGGCACATTTCTACTGCGGATCGAAGATACGGACCGCGCGCGCTCGACGCCGGAAGCGACCGCTGCGATATTGCAGGGTATGGCGTGGTTGGGGCTGGATCATGATGGCGACGTGATCAGCCAGTTTGACCGCGCGGATCGACATGCCGAGGTGGCGCATGCGCTTTTGGCACGTGGCAAGGCGTACAAGTGCTTTTCCACGCCCGAAGAAATCACGGCCTTTCGTGACGCGGCGAAGGCGGCGGGCACCAGCACATTGTTTCGCAGCCCCTGGCGCGACGCAGATCCGGCAACCCACCCGGACACACCCTTTGTTCTACGCATCAAGGCGCCGCAAGATGGCACCACGATCATTCAAGACAAGGTTCAGGGCAATGTCACCATTCGCAATGACCAGCTTGATGACATGGTCCTGCTGCGCAGCGATGGCACCCCTGTGTACATGCTGGCGGTTGTGGTCGACGATCACGACATGGGCGTCACCCATGTGATCCGCGGCGATGACCACCTGAACAATGCAGCCCGGCAATTGATGATCTACAACGCCATGGGATGGCAGGAGCCCGTCTGGGCGCACATTCCGCTTTTGCACGGACCGGACGGAAAGAAACTGTCCAAACGGCACGGCGCACTGGGCGCGCAAGAGTATCAGGTCATGGGGTTCCCGGCAGCAGGCATGCGCAACTACCTCGCCCGTCTGGGCTGGAGCCACGGCGATGACGAGTTCTTTTCGGACGATCAGGCAAAAGCGTGGTTCGATTTTGACGGGATCGGCAAAAGCCCTGCCCGGTTCGATCTGAAGAAGCTGGAAAACCTGAGTGGCCAGCACATCGCGGCCTCTGATGACGCTGCGTTGCGGCAGGAAATTGAAAATTTTCGTGCCGTAGCCGGCCTGGAAACGTTCACATCGTCGCAGGCAGACGCATTGGAAAAGGCCATGTATTGCATCAAAGATCGCGCGAAGACCTTCCCTGATCTCCTTGAAAAGGCACATTTTGCCCTTACGAGCCGTCCGATTGTGCCGGATGCCAAGGCCGTAAAAGCACTTGACTCGGTATCCCGTCGTATACTGTCAGAATTGACGCCGCAGTTGCAAAATGCTAGCTGGGACCGCGACACGCTGGAGGCGGTGTTGAACGCGTTTGCCGCGTCTCACGACACCAAGTTCGGGAAGCTGGCGGCACCGTTGCGGGCCGCGTTGGCCGGCCGGGCTGTCACACCTTCTGTGTTTGACATGATGCTGGTTTTGGGCCGGGACGAAACCTTGGCCCGGCTGACAGAGGCTGCAACGGCCGATCCAGAGGCACAAAAGGTTTCATAAACCGGTCACTCTGGCACGATACCACCGGGCGCGGTGTGCAAGACGCACCGGCACGACCGGTCCGAATTCAGGTTCGGGCACCAAGTGAGAGGGATGGAAATGACAGACGCAAGCAAAACAGCAACGCTAACCGTGCATGGCGCGTCATACGAGTTGCCGATACATTCACCCACTGCGGGCCCCGATGTGATCGACATTCGAAAGCTTTATGCGGAAGCTGGCGTGTTCACCTATGATCCCGGTTACACATCGACCGCAAGCTGCGACAGTACGATCACTTTTATCGATGGCGGCAAGGGCGAGCTTTTGCACCGCGGTTACCCGATCGACCAATTGGCATCAAAGTCTCACTACCTAGAAGTGTGCTACCTGCTGCTTTACGGCGAACTGCCGACCGCCGCACAATTGGAAGAGTTCGAAGACACAATCACCCGCCACACCATGCTACACGAGCAAATGGTGAATTTCTTCCGCGGGTTCCGGCGCGACGCGCATCCAATGGCCATCATGGTTGGCGTCGTCGGGGCGATGTCAGCCTTCTATCATGACTCGACCGATATCCATGACCCGCGCCAGCGCGAGATTGCATCGCACCGGCTGATTGCGAAAATGCCGACCATTGCGGCTTGGGCTTACAAATACTCGATTGGTCAGCCGTTCGTGTATCCACGGAACGATCTGGATTACGCGTCGAATTTCCTGCGGATGTGTTTCAGCGTGCCTGCGGAAGATTACGAAGTGAACCCGATCCTCAGCCGTGCAATGGACCGGATCTTTACCTTGCATGCCGACCACGAACAAAACGCTTCGACATCCACCGTGCGTCTTGCCTCGTCTTCGGGCGCCAATCCGTTTGCCTGCATTGCGGCGGGCATTGCCTGCCTTTGGGGACCGGCCCATGGCGGCGCCAATCAGGCTTGTCTGGAAATGCTGGAAGAAATTGACAGCGTGGACCGCATTCCCGAGTTCATTGCCCGTGCCAAGGACAAGAACGATCCGTTCCGGTTGATGGGCTTCGGCCACCGCGTCTACAAGAACTTCGATCCACGTGCGACTGTGATGAAGCAATCGGCCGACGAAGTGCTGGAACTGTTGGGTGTGGAAAACAACCCCAAACTACAAGTGGCAAAAGTACTGGAACAAGAGGCGCTGAACGATCCTTACTTCGCCGATAAAAAGCTGTTCCCGAACGTCGATTTCTACTCTGGCATCATCCTTGAAGCGATGGGCTTTCCGACATCGATGTTCACGCCCGTCTTCGCGCTCAGCCGCACGGTAGGCTGGATCAGCCAATGGAAAGAGATGATTGCAGATCCGCAAAACCGGATCGGACGCCCACGTCAGTTGTACCTTGGCGAAACGTCACGCGACTACGTCGACATCGAACACCGCTGAACAAGGTAAAACGCAAGTGGCAGCCGCGGTTTTTGACCCGCGGCTGACCGCGCTCGACTTGGTCCATCGGCACACGATAACCAGTGTTTCCAGTCCAGCGCCAGTTACTGTCTGGCAATCCCATTGTTTTTAATTTTACGTTTATTTTTAGGGATTTGTCGAAAGCTTTTGAATGCCAAGGCGACGTTCGGCATACCCCGCGTGTAGCTTGAGGTTCCCAGTATGGCTCTTACGATTGCACTGCTGCTCGGCTCTCTTGGCTTGCTCGTCTGGGCGTTTGATGACGACAGCGACGAAGCCAAGGAAGCGGACAGTTCCGATACCGAAACACAGCGCGGCGATGACGGCGATGATGATCTCGTCGGGACGGATGGCATGGATGCGCTTTTCGGCGAAGGTGGCGATGACCTTTTGGCGGGCGAAGGTGGTGATGATCGACTTTTTGGCAGTGACGGCGTCGATGCCGGGCTGGGCGGATCCGGCGATGACCTGGTGCGTGGCGGCGCCGATGACGACCTGCTGATCGGCGGCGAAGGGTCGGACGATCTGCGGGGCGATACCGGCGACGACGTTTTGTTTTCTGCCGAGATCGTTGACGAGACCGCCCTGCTGGCCATCCTCGACGGGTCCGATACCACCACACCGATCGAAGATACTGTGGACTTGACCGGCGAGACCAATGCGGCGGCCGACACCGTCAATGGCGGCTTCGGCGATGATTTGCTGGTAATCGGCGCAGGCGACCAAGCGACCGGCGGCGACGGCAACGATGAATATCAGCTCGGATCTTGGATCGAACCCGGTGACCCTGCAACGATCACTGACTTCAACATCGACGAAGACGTGATCATCTATTTCTTCGAAGGCAACACGGCACCCGCGATCTCGGTGGTATCTGACGACGACGGAACAGCCACCGTCTTTGCAGATGGAGAGCCGTTCCTGATTGTGCCGAATGCTGGCGACGCTTTCGAAGACTCTACCATCCAGCTTGAACCACTCGACATCTAGTACCGGACCAGTGACCCATGTTTCGTTTTGACCTTTCGACCCTCACCCAACTGCTGCGCCGTCCCGGCACTGAACCTGTTGCGCTCGACGACGCAAACGACCCGTTTCTTAAGCTTTTGGATGATGGTGCCGTCCTGGTGCCGGTGATCGACAGTTTTGACAAATTCGACGACGCGGTGGTGTGCGTGTACCAAAAAGGCACCCGCGCGCCAAAATTGGATCTGACACCGAACCAGGATGGTACGCGAACACTATCGGCGGATGATGAACCGGTGGCCTTGGTCACCTGCGGTCATCTGCGCTTGTCAGACATTAAGATGATCCCGGCCGAAGACGCACGCGAAGCGCGCCAATTCGACCGGATGGCCGGTCGTTTCGGCGCGCTGCACTTTGGTTTTACCGGCCCTCGAACGACGCCGGCCGTTTCTCCATAAAGGCCATCACACCTTCGCGGAAGTCGCGGCTTCGACCGCATTCGCCCTGCAGACGCGCCTCGGTTTCCAGTTGCTCGTCTATCGTGTTGTCCCATGTACCGCGAATGGCCTTTTTGACTGCGGCATAAGCCTGCGTGGGGCCCTTGGCCAAATGGGTCGCGCGCGCCTTCCAATGCTGGGCAAATGCGTCATCGTCCACGGCTTCCCAGATCATGCCCCAGTCATCGGCCTGCCGCGCGCTGATCTTGTCTGCAAAAAGTGCAGCTCCCATGGCCTTGGCAGACCCCATGCTGCGGGGCATCGCATAGGTGCCGCCGGCATCCGGCAACAGACCGATCCGGGTGAACGCCTGCAGGAAGTAAGCGCTTTCTGACGCGATCACGACATCAAAGGCCAGCGCCAGATTGGCGCCCGCACCGGCCGCGGGACCGTTGACTGCCGCAATCGTCGGGATCGGGCTGTCGAACACGGCGCGCAGCAACGGATCGTATTCGTCACGCAAGGTACGTTCCATGTCGATGGATCCGCCGGTACGATCGCCCAAGTCCTGCCCTGTACAGAATGCAACCCCTGCCCCGGTCATGACCAGCACTCGGGCCTCATTGGCCAAGCTCTTGATGGCGTGGGGGATTTCGGCACGCATTTGCGTGTTCAGCGCGTTCATCTTGTCGGGCCGGTTCAGCGTGATCACGCCGACGCCGTCTTCCAGTGACGTGATAAGGGTTTGATATTCCATGCGAGCCTCCGGACCATCCTTACGGCGCTACGTTAACGTCTTGGTCAACCATGACCAGAGGGACCAGGCGTCAATCTTTCAGAATTTCTTGCAATCGGGCCTGTTCATCGGCATCCAGCGCCGTCTCGCTTTCGGCGGTCTGCGATGTTCGATTGCGCAAGAACCCAAACCCGACAGCACAGGCCAATAGCAACATGGCAGGGCCTGCCGCCCAAAGAAGCCAGTTTGATCCCGTGAAAGTCGGCTGCAACAAAACATATTCGCCGTACCGATCCACAACGAAATCGATCACTTCAGCGTCCGTGTCGCCCGCCACCAATCGTTCACGCACGAGCACGCGCAAGTCTTTTGCCAGGTCGGCCTGACTTTCATCAATGCTTTCGTTTCGGCAAACCAGACAGCGCAGCCCTTTGCTCAAGTCCCGGGCGCGTTCTTCCAATGCCGGGTCTGCAAGGATCTCATCCGGCTCGACCGCAGCCAGCGGCGATGCCACAATCATCAAAACCAACAGCAAACGTTTCATTCGGCCGGTACGCCTTGTGGCCGTCGATGGGCGCCAGCGGCCACGCGGAACCGGCGATCGCTCAGGCTCAGCAAGCCACCAAGGGCCATCAGCAGGCATCCGCCCCACATCCAGTTGGCCAGCGGTTTGATATAGGTGCGCACGGTCCATCCTCCGTTGGCCTGCCGGTCCCCGATCACAACGTAAACATCCTGCAAAAACCGATAGTCGATGCCGGCTTCGGTCGTAGGCATCCGGGCCACGGGGTAGAACCGTTTCTCCGGTGTCAGGGTGGCCAGAAGGCGGTCGCCCCGTTGCAAGGTCAGCATGCCCATTGTGGAAATATAGTTGGGCCCGCGGAGGTCCTGCACGTCAGTCAGTGTCAGGGTGAAGGCCCCGACATCGAAGGTTTCCCCAATCGTCGCAACCCGAATGTCGTCCTTTTGCCATGCGATCAGCCCGGCAATGGCAAGGAACGTGATCCCCATTCCCGCATGCGCGCAGGATTTGCCCCAATCGGCGCGCGGTAACCGGAACAGGCGCCGCCAGCCTGCGCTGCCAGTGCGGGACCACAGATCGATCAGCGCGCTCGTGACGATCCACACGCCCATGAACACGCCCAGCGGACCAAGCGCGCTCCGCCCCGTTTGCATGGCCCAGACCAACGCTGTCACGGCGATGGCCAACGCAAAAGCTGGAACCAGCGGCCGAGCCGCCCGCAACACGGTGCCCCGTTTCCAAGGCAACATGGCCCCGATTGGCAGGATCAGTCCCAGCACGATCATGAAGGGCGTGAACGCCATGTCAAAGAACGGCGGTCCAACGCTGAGTTTGCGGTCAAAGGCCATTTCCGCAACGACCGGCCACAGCGTCCCGACAAACACCACAAAGCAACTGACGGCGAGTAATATGTTGTTGGCCACCAGCGCACTTTCGCGGCTGACCATGGCAAACACGCCCTTGGCCTCCATCGCCTGGGCACGCGCGGCAAACAGCATCAGCGCACCGCCAGTGAAGAACACCATGATCATCAGGATGAATACGCCGCGCTCGGGATCGTTGGCAAACGCATGCACCGATGTCAGCAAACCTGAGCGGACGATGAAGGTGCCAATCAGCGAAAACCCGAACGCCAGAATGGCCAACAAGATGGTCCAGCTTTTGAGCGCCTCGCGTTTTTCGACCACGATCGCAGAATGCAACAAGGCAGCAGAGATCAGCCACGGCATGAAAGACGCGTTTTCAACAGGGTCCCAGAACCAAAAACCGCCCCACCCAAGCTCGTAATATGCCCACCAGGACCCTAGGGCGATGCCAATTGTCAGGAAAATCCAGGCCGCCAGCGTCCAGGGCCGCACCCAGCGGCCCCAAGCCGCGTCTACACGCCCCTCGATCAGGGCCGCGACAGCGAAGCTGAAAGCCATACTGAGGCCGACGTAGCCAAGGTAAAGAAAGGGCGGATGAAAGGCCAAACCGGGATCCTGCAGCAACGGGTTCAGGTCCCGCCCGTCAAACGGTGGCACCGCAACGCGCAGAAACGGGTTCGACGTGAACAGGATGAACGCGAAGAAGGCGACACCGATCGCCGATTGCACCGCCAGGACCCGCGCCCGCAAGGTAGGCGGCAGATTGCCGCCAAACCACGCCGCAAGCGCCCCAAACAGCGTCACGATCAACACCCAAAGCAGCATTGATCCTTCGTGATTGCCCCACGTTCCGCTGATTTTATACAGCATCGGCTTGGCCGAATGACTGTTCAGCACCACCAAGCGCAGTGAAAAATCAGACGTGACAAAGGCCCACATCAGAGCGGCAAACGCGAAGGCGGTCAAAAGAAACTGCGCCGTCGCGGCGGGCTCGGCCACGGCCATCCACCCATCCCAGCGCCGGTGCGCCCCTACCAGCGGCACGATCATCTGTATGATCGCAACCATGAACGCCAGTATCAGCGCGAAATGTCCAAGTTCTGTAATCATGCCGCTGAGTATATGCACCCTCGGCGGCAGCGACCAATCGAATTCCCGTGTGTCAGCGCATCAGGTTGTCGCACTCTTGCGGCGTGCGGCCTGCCAGACAGACAACGCCGGGTTGTCCGACGGTTTCAGCACCGATCGGGACAGATCGGCATCGCCCTTGGTCGCCGCCACGTTGGGGCTGTCAAAGCGCAGCGTGCGTAAGGCCGTGATGTTCTCGACCACTTGCGGGACCCGCGCCATGGTTCCGGCGATCTCTCTTTGAAACTGCTGCGCCTTCACTTGGTGGCGTGCACCAAAGTAGAACGATACGATAACCCCCAAAAGCCACCACAAGGGTTCGGGCACCAACGCGATGCCCTGCATGCGCTCGGCAAACCACAACGGGTCAACCATAGCAGCCACGAACAGGCCGAGCGTGCCCAACGCCAGCGCCGGGCGCGGCAAGCGGTTCACACCGTCCATCACACGGTCGAACACGCTGTGCCGCGCCGCCGCAAACTC
>CAWUIW010000154.1:0-8206 GCA_963922515.1 uncultured Rhodobacterales bacterium
CCACATTCTGGTCGTATCTGTCGGCGGTCTGGGCGCCCATCATGTTGCTGGCGCCTGTCTATTCCATGCTTTCCGGCCAGGCGCCGGTGGAAGCGTATTCAGCCACGTTTTTCACCTACTTTTTGCCGATGATCCTGTTGTCCGAAGCTGCAATGGTTGCGGGGTGCAAAGGCTACAATGTGCAGTCCGGCCGAGTGCTTGCCATCGCCACCTTACACATACAGCTCCGCGCGCTGGCGGCGGTCTTGCGCCGCAAAAAACCAAGGTTTCCCGCCACGCCCAAGACGCCCGTTCTGGGGGGTGGACGGCACCACGCTGTGCCGGCCCTTGGGTTGATCACCGTCATGATTTTGGCAGCGGCTTTTGGAGTGTGGCAGTACCTTTCTGATGTCGAAACACACAGTGCGCCCTTTCTGATCGTCAACGTGTTCTGGCTGGCCTGGAACGCGATGACTTTGCTGCGCGGCTATGCAGGCGCGTTGCAGTTTCGTCCTGACCTTGTCACCCCGCAGCCCCGAAAGGCAATCGCACATGTCAAACCCGAAACCGCCTTTCAATAATCGCAGTTCCATCCTTTTTGCGCTGGGCCTTGCGCTGTCCGCTGGGCTGGCGATTGGCATGGACGGCGTTGGGGCGCTGAATCTGCGGGCCACAGCCGCGCCGTTACAGTTCAAGGCTGCCCGGCTGGTGCAGGCTCCTGCTGCGCTTTCGCCGGTTGAGTTGGCATATGCGAAGGTGGCCTGGTCCTATTTCGAAGACAACCATCAGCCGACCACCGGCCTCGTGGACTCTGTGGCCGGTTTTCCGTCGGGGACACTCTGGGATCAAGGATCTTACCTGTTCGCTTTGATCGCGGCGGAGCGTCTCAGCATTCTGGAGAAGACCATGTTTGACGACCGAGTCGCAGCATTGCTGGATACTCTGGCCGCCTTGTCGTTGTTCGATGGGAAACTGCCCAACAAGGTATACGACACCCGATCCCTGCAAATGGTGGACTACGCGAACACACCTGTTGAGGATGGCATAGGTTGGTCTGCGCTGGATGTGGCCCGTATGTTGATGGCCTTGCGTGTCCTGGAAACCCGTCATCAGACCCACGCTGCGCAAGTGCGTGCCATATTGGCCAACTGGGACGTCGCGGCCATGGCCAAGGATGGCAGGCTTTGGGGTACAACGCGGACAGATGGTGAGATCCGATACCTTCAGGAAGGGCGCATTGGCTACGAGCAATACGCGGCGCGCGCCGCGGCGTTGTGGGGGCTGGATGTGATCACCGCAGGATCGGCGCAGTCGATCCTTGGGTGGACTGATATTGAAGGTGTGCAGGTGCCGGTGGATTTACGCACGTCCAGCAGTTTTCGGGCGATCACACCGACGCTTAGTGAACCGTACGTGTTGCTCGGTCTCGAAATGGGGTTCGATCGTGAAACCGCGATTCTGGCTGATCGGGTTTACTCTGCACAGGAGCAACGCCATGTCCGGACCGGCATTCCAACCATGGTGTCCGAGGATAACATCGATCAGGCCCCGTACTTCCTGTATTCTTCCGTTTACAGCAATGGCCGTGCGTGGGCTGTGGTGGATGACGACGGCGAGCACTTTCCCGAACTGCGCACTGTCAGCACCAAGGCAGCCTTTGGTTGGGATGCGCTTTACGGCACAGAGTATGCGGCGCAGGTCGTGGCGTCCCTGCGCGAACTCGCGGCTGATGGAGGATGGGCCAGCGGACGCTATGAAGTCACGGGAAACGCAAACGATGTCACAACACTAAACACCAACGCGGTTGTCCTCGAAGCCTTGCATTTCAAGGCTTTTGGGCCGTTCTGGAGCTTCCGGTAACATTGGTAGCCTCGTTCAGATCAGGCGCGTGCTTCAGGTGAGTTCCCGTTTCAGGTAATCAAACAAATTCAGATAGATGTCGTCGCAGGTCCGGTTCTTCACGCAATCTGGACCGCTGCTTGGTGCGGAGTCGCTGCGCGGTGCCGGCAGAGGTGGGGCCGGCACAGTCGCGGTTTGAGGGCTATTTCGTGTCTGTGCGCTGCGCTCACGAAGTCGTTCCATTAAGTCAAAGTCCACGACGCCATTGGGCAGTAGGTTTTCCTCGGCCTGAAATGTGCTGATCGCGCGGCGCGTACTTGCATCCAACTGGCCGGTCGGTGTGCCTGTCAGGTAACCAAGGTTGATCAACATGGTTTGCGCAGTGCGAATTTCGGACCGGTCCAATCGCCAGACGTGTTCGCGATGGCGGGCTTCGGTTGCGCGCGCATTCGTTGCTGGATCTTCCAGGCATGTCCAGTACGGCACGCCCGAATGCTTGCCCAGAAGTTCGATGATCCCCAGTTCAATCAGGCTGCGCACGGCTTGGCCTTCGCTTTCGATCCGATCGATTTGAAGCGGCAGGTCCAGGCCTGTCATATCGATCAAACCTGTCGCTTCGCCGCGAAATCCCTTGGCGACGACAACCATGGCGTTGGCCACCGAAGCGCCCGGCAGAACCCGCCGGCTCGGATATTGCACAAGGTGCATGTCGACCGAGATCACGGTCAGTGTTCTGTACCCGTCAAATCGCAAACCGGTCAGGCCCGAGGTCGGTGTTGTGTCCCGATCCCAATCTGCACCAGCCTCGGTGTCAGATACGCGGGCATCCCGTTGGCTAATAGAACCCCGAATGTAGAGTTGCGGTTTGAGTTCATCCTCTTTGCGCGTGGTTTCCAATTCGAGCTGACCAAGATCGGATATGCGGGCCTGATCAAGAAACACGTACCGACGGTTGGTGCGGTTCAGCTGGTTGATGGCGTTGATCAACATGTCGTCGCCGCCCACCGAAACGTTGCGGGTGAAGTCTGGAATTTCGGTCGAAGAAATCAGGTAGCTGCGTGGCGGGGCGGTTCCAAGCAGTCGGTCCATGCACCGGAGTGGTTCATTGAAGGAGGTGAAGTTGCGCGCGGGTCGCGTGTTTGGCTGGGCAAACTCCGGAGCAAGCAGTGCCGTGCCCGGTGTACACGCCGACAGCAAGCAGGCGCATAGGGCCAGGCAAGATACAGCGCCTTGCGCGATAGACCGATTGGACATCTGCCACCTTTTTTTGTTGCGGCACTTGTTTATTCGGCATTCCCTAATGCCCCCTGAATTTTGCAGGCCCATTCAGAAAAAAAATGTTTGAAATTATATGTTTAATGCAGGTGAGAGGCCGGTTATTTTGTGATAGGGCTGACGCACCGAACTGCGTGACACACGGGGGTTCTTATGAGCAGGTCCAAGATTTTATCCGGCTTGAAACATTTTGCTGCAGCGGGCGCGTTTTCGGCCTGTCTTGCTGCTTCATCGACGGCAGAAACCAGCGAATTGCCGGTTTCCGCTGATGCTTGTGCAATCCACTATGCGTTGACATTGAAACACCGTGCGGGGTGCCGGGCGGTTGATGCCAATGGTCTTGGCAGTCCTCGAAGCCTGTCTCAGACCGGTGAACGGGCGGCGTTGCCGCTGGGCAGCCAACCTGAAGAAGCAGGATACTTCGTCCGCTTTGCGTTTAACTCTGATGCGCTGACGCCAGAGTATCGCGCCCATCTTGACCGTCTGGCCCAGGTCGTCGCGTCGCCAGAGCTTGCAGACATGTGTATTCGCCTGGTCGGTCACGCAGACAGTGTTGGACCGCAGTCGTACAATCAAGTTCTGTCTGATGCGCGGGCGCGCCGGGTGGCGGCTCATCTTGCGCACAGCTCGCGTTTGCCGATGGAGCGGATCAGTGTGCAGGGCGTGGGCGAAACACAACTTTTGCAAGATTATCCCGGTACGCATCCGGTGCAACGGCGTGTTGAAATCCTTGCGCGGGACTTTGACGGTTCGGCGTGCCGCTGATACTGTCGCGTCGGGCGCTGCTATCAAACGCATCTATGTGGGCGTTGGCCGGGGCGGGCCACGGCTCCGTGGCTCGGCCGCGCGCATTGGTGATCGGCAACAGCTTTTATCTCAATGGCACTTCATTGCCCAATGCCGTGCATGATGCACACGCTGTGGCCGCCGAGTTGCGGCATATGGGCTATTCGGTTTTCGAAGCTCACAACGTCGATCGTGCGCAGTTTCTGTCGCGACTTGTGGATCTGCAAACCGTTGTCGCGCCGTCTGAACAAGTGGTGATTTACTTCGCGGGGCACGGGGTGCAGGTCGGTGACGAAACCTTGCTGCTCATGGCGGGGACAACCTTGGAAGATCCACAGTGGCACGCGGGCGCTGTGCCTTTGCGTTTGGTGCTGACGGCCTTGGCCGCGCAGACTTGGCAAAAGATACTCCTGTTGGATGCGTGTCGCGAAAATCCGGTGTCCGGGGTGGCCCGGATGCGCCCTGCGCCGGCGAGTTTTTCGGCACCCGCCGGGACCTATATTGCCTATGCCGCGCAACCGGGGGCCTCGGCCTATGAAGGCGGAGGCCTCCATAGCCCGTTTACGGCGGCATTGCTGGCGCAAATGGCTCGTCCGCCACAATCGATCGAGGAGACGTTTCGCAAGGTGCGTATTGACGTGATCCGTGAAACCAATGGCCTTCAAGTGCCCTGGACCCGGTCGTCGTTGGTGCGACGTGCAAGTCTGACTCCGGGATTTATGCGCTGGACGGGGTGACCCGCCCAGCTGGCCCTCTGGCCAGCAGCATTAGGGAGATACCGCGCCCAAAGCCCGTGGCAGCGCCACCGATTGGAAGTAATCCGACAGAAGCTTGAACTCATCCGGCGGCAGTAAAACCGGTTCGGGCGCGGCGGCTGGCTCGGCCTGCTCCGCTTCTGCCAGATCGGCTTCCAGTTCGAGCAGGATCTGGCTGACGATGTCATCTTCTTGCTGGGCAAAAACGGTTGGTGCGCTGTGTACCGGTTGCATGCCGGGCTTGGTTGTTTCATCGGTTCCCGTCGGGGTCATTTGCAACACAGCGAGCGCCGTGTTCAAATCCAATCCGATCTCACGCATCAGGTATTCCAGTCGCGCCGCGGCCTGCTGCGCCCCATCCTGCTCCATCATTCTGGGGACCGCCGCATTGGTGACCGGTGTTTTGGTGGCCATCATCGGATTTGGCACTGGTTCTGCTGCCCGCATATCCATACCCATGCCCATGTCCATAACCGGGTCTACAGCCATAGGAGCGGTAGGCGAAGCGGAGCTCGCATCCAGTTCATTGCGAAGCTGAGCGGCGAGTTGTTGAAGCTCTTCCAACTCCGACGCAATGGAAGGCGAGGGTTGCGGTGCGGTTGCCGTGGCGTCTCGACTGAGCAAAAGATCCCTCAAAACGCTGAGCTCACCCCTAACCTGCGCGACTTCTTCGGCCACCGGTGCAATCTCTGCCGCTGCCCCGACTGAGCGATCTGCAACAGGAGGTTGCGGCATGGGAGAATTCCAGCTTGTCGGGCGTGTGACGGGTGCCTGAGCCCCTGTTTCCAGTTGTTGCGGAACAGGCCACCCCGCGGGCATCACGGTGTAGTCTTGTCCGGCCGCCACCCAGCGCAAATAGGTGGCCACAGCTGTGAACCCTTGTAAAGACACGCGGCTGATCTCGTTGCCGCCGCGGCGCACAACCAATTCCCCACCGCTGGACAGCAAGGTTTCCAGCTGAAAGCTCAGCGGTTGCAGGATGCGGTTGGGCAACTGGATTTCCGAAATGCCCTCGGAAACGAAAAAGGCGTCCCCTTCGAGCACTTCGTCGAATTGCAATTGAATTTCGCCGCGGGTTGTTCGTAGTACTGACAGACCCGGCTTCCGCCCCATGCATGAGTAGGTCCGCGGGCGACAGATCACCTCAAACACATCCGTATCCAGTCGAGGTGATGGGGAAAATCGCGCATAACCATCCGGGTCGAAGCGAAAATAGACACCCGAAACCAAACCTTCCTGGAAGGTCGGCCAACCGAATGCACCGCGCAATGATTGCCGCGCTTCGGTGGCCCCAATAGCGAACAGAACAGATGTGTCAAGAATAGCGTTTTCGGACGCAAAGCTGTCTTGTGGTTCAATGGTTGCATCAGAGCCGACGGATTGCGGCACCGCTGGGCTCGCCATCATCAAAGCAGCGGCCAGTACGGCTGGAACTAGGAACACAGGAGTTTTCATCAGAAGTCTGCCTCGTTTTGAACCGAATGCCGCAACGCAGGAAGCCAATCATCCTCTTGCGGTGGGTCGGGATAGTTTCGGCGAATGCGCACATCCTGGTCACGGAATGCGGTGTACCAAACCTCTGTTTCGCCCCGGTATGGCGTCAGGATCGGCCCTTGCACCTTGTGTAGCAAAGCTGTGAGAATGATGCCGTTGTTGTTCGCAGTGAAAATTGCAACGCGACCTTGCCCACGTTCATAGAGCCCTTCGTACATACCGTTCTCCGGGTCATAAAGCTCGATCATCGCCTCATAAAGCACGCGCGTGTACTCGGTATCCCACAGGGCCCAAAGCCCAAGTGCGGCCTTGGCGGCGACAGCGGCATGATCCGGCACATAATCTCCACGTGGGGTCACTGTGTTCCATGGGTACCCGTCCGAGAAAATGGTGTCATAGGTGAAGTAGGGGGGGCCTTTGACATTGTGCTCCGACCGAGCGGTCATAAAGCCGGTTCGGCGCCATCGGTTTTCCTGAACCTGATAAATTCTATCCGCGAATTCGGCGCGCCAGCCGTCGGTATGGAGCCATTCCGGGCTGCTGTCATCGTGCGGCAGGTCAAAGCCAAGCTCCAAGCCGTCTTGCAAGTAAGATTCGGTTACAACGTAGTTTTGCGAATGAAAGATCCGCGGATCCCGCCCATCATAGGGAACTTGGATCCCAAAGGTAGACGCCGTCAAAAACGGCTCGGCGCGATGTGCAAGCAATGGACGGAACCCCCACAAGGCAAACCCTTTGGCCGCATATTCTTCATAGCCAAGGCGGCCCTCTTGCGCGTACACCGTCTCCCCGGTTTCGCTGTCGACAAAGGCGCCGAACAGCAAGCCTTCACTGTCGATCACATTGCTGAAATCCCATTTCAACATGACCGAATCGACCGTGTTCCCAAGATAAGGGTAGCGGTTCTTGACAATTCGCATCCAAACGAGGAACCGCCCGATATCCAGTGCCGAAAAACCAATTTCGCCAGGCTTATTCGTATAGTCCACCTTGGCGCCAGTTCTGGTGTGATAGACCTTGTTGGGCATTTCGTGCCGGAACAGTTCCAGGCTTTTGATGGTGGTCAAAAGGTGCGTCAGGCGGCGATCAAATTCGGGTTTTTCGATCAGGCAGAGCTCAAAGGCGGCCACGATCGCCGCAACATACGAGGCAGTATCCCACAACGTGGTGGATGGGTAATTGCCGACCGAATTGGCAAGGCCTGTGTCCTCTTGCGTGAACTTTTCAAAGTAATGCCAAGCGACACCGGCGGCGCGCATTTCTCGTTCGTTCAGAAAGCCGCGGCGGCTGCGATACTTGCGAACATACGCGTTGCGACGATCATAGCCCGATGGCGTATCTTCGGCGAGGTCGACCGTGTCATAGTAGTCTTCCGGCATTTCGCACATGCGCGGGGGCTTTTCCCGCGCGGGTTCTTTGCGGACACGGCTGGTTGTGGCCGAGGGAAGGTTGCCGCGCATCAAGGCTGGAATATCATCCAATTCACTGCCCGCGAACACGGGGATAACCTCTTCCTCCTGCGCCAGAAAAATTGCGCGCGCTTGTGTTCCGACCACATATGAGCCGCCGCTGAGCACGCCTATTGCGCAGAGCAACACTAAGATGCCAAACAGTGCGGGTTTCCGCGAGCTACCATTTCCTTGCGCCATTTTCGGCCCTGATTTGTCGATGGACACCTGACCGATAAAACCAGCCCCTTAAGAAACAGGAAAATTCTGCGGCGAAATTTAAAATTGGAAAAACAAAAGTTTATTAACTGGTTGCGCCTAGACCTCGAGGAAATTGAGGCACGAGGACGATGAAATGCAGCATTCGCCAGGGCTGAAGACCGAAGCCGGTGCCGCACCCAACGATGCGGCAGCTGGTGATCGAGACAGCCCCGTTTTCGTCAAAGATCGGAGCATGCCGGCTTGGGCGCAGGTGTTTTCCTATATCTTTTCGATCGGGCATGGTGCTTGCTTGATCGCTCTGGCTGTCATGGCAGTCTTTTTCCAATCAATTGTCGGCATGCGGGGCGAAACGATAATGGCGCCGCTTTTGGGCGCGATTGGTCTTGTGCCTGTCCTTGGAGTGCTGGT
>CAWUIW010000155.1:0-8202 GCA_963922515.1 uncultured Rhodobacterales bacterium
GGTTTCTCGCCTGACAACACGGGCGAATACGCCGGCAGTCTGTTCTGGACCATCCTGATTGCGCTGCTGTTTTCCTGGCTCGTGGCCGTATGGCTGACCCCGTACTACTGCACCTTGCTCATGAAAGCTGGCACCGCGTCGGGGGAAGAAAAGCCCGAAGGCATCATCTATCGTGGCTACCGGTCGTTTCTGAGTTTTGCAATCCGTGTGCGATATCTGACCGTGCTGGTTGTGATCGGCTTGTTCTTTTCGGCCGTCGCGTTGAATTCGCTGGTTCCGCCCGGGTTTTTTCCAACCTCGACCCGTGAGCAATTCGTGGTCGACTACTTTTTGCCGGATGGCACCGATATTTCAAAGACCGCCGAAGACATTCTTGTCATGGATGAACACATCCGTGGACTGGACGGGGTGACAGGCACCAACACCATGGTCGGCGATGGCCATGCCCGCTTCATGCTCACCTACGACAGCGAGGATCCGAACCCGGCATACGGTCAGATACTTGTGGATGTAGAGAACTTCCAGCTCATCGAACCGCTGATTGTCGAGATCCAGGGCTGGATCAATTCCGAGTTTCCCGGCGCAAACTCCAAGGTCTGGAAGTTCGAGTTGGGCCCCGGAGGCGGGTCCAAGATCGAAGCGCGGTTTTACGGGCCGGATCCTGTTGTCTTGCGGGGTTTGGCACAAGAGGCCAAAGCCATAATGTACGATGCAGGCGCGGTGGCCATCAAGGATGACTGGCGCGAACAAGTGAAAGTCATTCGTCCGGTTCTGGATACCGAAAACGCCCGGCAGCTCGGGTTGACGCAAGCTGACGTCGCGCAGGCCCTGCATGGGCAACTCACCGGCAGCACGATCGGCGTGTATCGCGAGGAGGATGAACTACGCGACATCATTTTGCGGCCGGTTGAAGAAGACCGGAGCACCGCACAGTCTTTGCGTGATGTTCAGGTCTACAGCAGTGTGATCGGCGGATATATTCCGATCGCTCAGGTCGTCAGCCGGTTCGAGCTGGTGATGGAGTCGGGCAATTTGCGGCGTATCGACCGGCAACTCAACATCACTGCGCAATCAGATCCGGCGCCGGGTGTTCTTTCCGGTGATCTTTACGACACCGTTCGCGGACCGATCGAGGCCATTCCGCTGCCCGCCGGATATTCGTTGACCTGGGAAGGTGAGGCCGGGTCTTCTGCCGAGGCGAATGAAGGTTTGGCGATGACCATGCCGATTGGGTTTGGCGCCATGGCCGTGGTGGTGATCCTGCTCTTCAACGCGGTCCGGCAACCGGTGATCATCTATCTGACCGTGCCGCTGGCGTTGATCGGTGTGATCTGGGGACTTGCGGGCACGCAAACCCCGATGGAATTCATGGCCATTCTGGGCGTGCTGTCGCTGACGGGGATGTTGATCAAGAATGCCATTGTTCTGATCGACGAAACGGACAGTCAGATCACCGATGGCAAACCAAGGTTGCAAGCCGTCAAAGATGCCGCGGTCAGCCGCGTTCGCCCTGTTGTATTGGGCGTACTGACGACTGTTCTGGGGGTTGTTCCGTTGCTCTGGGACCCGTTCTTTCAGTCGTTGGCGGTTGTCATCATTTGTGGTCTGAGTTTCGCAACGATCCTCACACTTATCATCGTGCCCACGCTTTACACGATCTTTTTCGGGATCACGGCGAACGAAGAGCCTAACGCGTCTGCGGGATAAGGCCGCACTGGACGTCCCGTGTATGAAAGCCATTTGCTGATCCATCGGGGCGAGCGAAAGACAAGACGTGCTGCTGCAACTGAAAGAGATCACAAAAACGTACAAAAACCCGTCGCGCGAGATACGGGTTTTGGACAAAATCTCTTTGGGGATGGCTCGCGGAGAAACGCTTGCCCTTACCGGTGAAAGCGGCAGCGGGAAAAGCACCCTTCTGCATCTGATTGGCGCTTTGGACGGGTTCGATGCCGGCGAGATCATCTTGGGCGATATCCGGTATTCCGGGTTGAATGACGCAGGGCGCGCCGAGCTGCGCCGCACTCGCATCGGTGTTGTCTTTCAGCAGTTCAACCTTGTTCCGACCTTGACGGTGGACCAAAATCTGGCATTTCACAGCCGGTTGGCCCACCGCACAGACAGCAGCTGGACCGCTGAGGTCGCAGAACGGCTCGGTTTAACAGACCTTGCGGATCGGCTGCCAGAACAACTTTCAGGCGGCCAACAGCAACGCGTGGCCATCGGGCGCGCGCTGGCTTTGAAACCGGATCTTTTGCTGGCTGACGAACCCACAGGCAACCTTGACGAGCAAAACAGCGATGCGGTGTTGCAACTGATGCTCGATCTGGTGCGCGAGGTTGGAACATCCCTGTTCATGGTGACACATTCCGAACGCCTGGCCGCGCATTTGGATCGGCATGTGCACTTGCGGCTCGGCCAGATCGCATGACACGCGCGCTGATCCTGGCACTATGGTCGCATTGGCGCAGAAAACCCGGGCAGTTTTTCAGCGTCATGGCCGGCCTCGCCTTGGCAACAGCGCTATGGTCGGCGGTTCAGGCGATCAATGACCAGGCACGCCGCAGCTATGATGCGGCGGCAGCGGTCCTTGCGCCGCCCGAGCAAACTCATGTGGTGCCAACGGCCGGACACCGGCTGACCTTGGCCGATTACGCCACGCTGCGCCGGGCGGGTTGGCAAGTGACGCCCGTGCAGGAAACCCGCACTCGGATTGGCGAGACATTCGCCACGGTTCTGGGTGTGGACCTTTTTGGTTATCCGCTGCTGCCAACTGGTCTGACAGAAGGGACAGATGCCCCCGGTCCGGTTGATCTGATCCAAGCGCCCGGCGTGGCCTTTGCCCATCCGGAAACGGCGCAAAGGATCGGATTGGTCGCAACCGGACTTCGGATCCATTCGTCTGAGGCGTTGCCCACGGGCATCGTTCTGGCAGATCTTGCCATTTCCCGCACGCTTGTCGCGCAACCTGACGACCTGAACCGTTTGCTGTTGCTGGAAAACCAACCGGTTGATCGTCCGCCTTTGGCCTCCATCGCCCCGCATTTGCGCACCGAGTTATCACAGGCCCAAGCGGTGAACGGCACCGAGCGATTGACCGAAAGCTTTCACCTGAACCTGACCGCTTTTGGTCTGCTGTCCTTCACGGTCGGGCTTTTCATTGTGCAGAGCACGATCGCGCTTGCGTTTGAGCAGCGTCGTCCACTGGTGCGCAACCTACGATCCATGGGCGTGCCGCGGTCCACCTTGACGCGGGCCTTGATGCTCGAGGTGGTTGTGCTTGCGCTTTGCGCAGGTGCAGTCGGCCTGGTTCTGGGGTACATGATCGCCGGTGCGCTTCTGCCCGGCGTTTCGGCCACGCTTCGGGGGTTGTACGGCGCAGACGTGGCCGGCTCATTGACGCTTCGGCCAATTTGGATCCTTTCGGGTCTGGCCATGTCGGTGGCGGGCGCCCTGATCGCCGCCCTTGGTGCCATATTGCGGCTACATCATATCCCAATCCTGCAAACCGCGGCCAGCAGTGGATGGGCCCAATCAGCGCGGGCCGCGGCCCGGTGGCAGGCCGCCAGTGGCCTGATCCTTGCCGCGGCGGGAGGGATGATCGCGCTTTTGTTCGATGGTCTTCTGGCTGGATTTGCTTTTGTGGCCGGTGTTCTGCTTGGCGCCGCCTTGTTGTTGCCGTTTGCCCTGAACGCGCTTTTGTCGCTGGGCCAGACATTTGCGCGGACCGCTTTGTCGGAATGGGTCTGGTCCGACATGCGGGCTCAACTGTCCGGGTTGTCAGTGGCCCTGATGGCTTTGCTGCTGGCTGTCGCCACAAATGTTGGCGTCGGCACCATGGTCTCGAGCTTTCGCTTGACGTTCACCGATTGGCTGGACCAACGACTGGCCGCAGAGATCTATGTCACCGCACAAAACGACCGGCAAGGCGCCGAGGTGCAAAACTGGCTTGAAGAGAACGCAACGGCTGTATTGCCCATCCGTTCTGCGCAAACCACGCTGTTTGATCAACCCGCGCGCGTCTTCGGCATCGTCGATCACGAAACCTACCGGGACAACTGGCCGTTGCTGTCTGCTGTCCCCGTGGTCTGGGACGCCGTGTCTGAGGGGCGCGGTATCTTGATCAACGAACAGATGTCCCGCCGGCAGACCCTGGCCCTTGGTGACACTATCGATCTCACCTCGGACTTGTCCTTGCCGATCGTGGGCATCTATTCCGATTACGGCAATCCCCATGGGCAAGCTTTGATTGGTTTGCCTACGCTGTTGGCGCATTACCCGGATGTCCCGAACCGCCAGTTTGGCGCGCGACTGCCCCGGTCAGATATTCCCGACACCATGGCGCAGCTTCAGGACCGCTTCGGGTTGTCCGAAACGCAGGTTGTGGATCAGGCGGCGATCAAGGCCTTGTCGTTGCGCGTCTTCGAAAACACGTTTCTGATCACCGGCGCGCTCAACCCGCTGACGTTGGGCGTGGCCAGTTTTGCCATGTTCACCGCGTTGCTGACCCTGTGGTCCATGAGGTTGCCATTTCTGGCGCCGGTCTGGGCCATGGGGTTCACGCGCGCGCAGCTGGCCCGTATGGAACTGCTGCGCAGCGTCTGCCTGGCGGCTCTCACGGCCATCCTTGCGGTGCCATTAGGTTTGGTTTTGGCCTGGGCCTTGCTGGCCATTGTCAATGTCGAGGCATTTGGTTGGCGCTTGCCGATGTTCCTGTTCCCGCGGGACTGGGTGGTTCTGGGACTTTTGTCGGTCGGTGCAGCCGCCCTCGCCGCCGCATTGCCCGCCATCCGCCTCGCCCGCATACCTCCGGCAACCTTGGTGAAGGTTTTTGCGCATGAGCGTTAGACTTCTTGCCAGTTTGTGCCTGATTTTGCTGCCCAGCTGGCTTTTCGCGCAGGGGTTCGCAGGCCTTGGTTCCGAGGCCGATGGGTTTTCGGTGCCACAGCGTGGCACGCAACTGAGCTTTCCCCAAGATCACGGCCCGCACCCGGATTATCGCATCGAATGGTGGTATCTGACCGCCACTCTCACTGGGGATGACGGACAGGATTACGGGATCCAATGGACTCTCTTCCGATCCGCCTTGGCCCCGTTTGCCGGGGAAGGCTTGTCGAGCCCACAGGTGTGGCTGGGTCACGCGGCGGTGACGACGCAACACGAGCACCTTTACGCCGAGCGCCTGTCGCGTGGCGGCATCAGTGTGGCTGGCGTGTCGGCGGATCCGTTCGTCGCTGAAATTGACGATTGGTACATGCGGTCCACCGAAACGTCCGGCGACCCGCTAGATCGGCTTGCCCTCGCCGCCTCTGGCCCTGCATTTCGGTATAAGTTGGACCTCGCTGCCGACGGACCATTGGTGTTTCACGGCGACAACGGTTTTTCCGTGAAATCCCAGGACGGCCAAGCGAGCTATTACTACGCGCAACCGCATTACACCGTGTCGGGTGTCCTGAGCTTGCCAACAGGGGATGTTGCGGTCACTGGCGCTGGCTGGTTGGATCGCGAATGGTCAAGTCAGCCGTTGTCGGACAATCAAACCGGATGGGATTGGTTCTCGCTGGCGTTTGACAACGGAGAGAAAGTGATGGCTTTCCGGTTGCGCGATGATCAAACCGGCTTTCGTTCGGGCACCTGGATCGCGGCGGACGGGTCAACGTCGACCTTGAGGGATGGCGACATAACGCTGACCCCGACGGTCACCACACAAACATCCGGTGCGCGTGTTCCAACTGAATGGCGCGTGGACATTCCCAGCAGTGACACGCGCGTGACCATCACGGCTTTGAACCCGAACAGCTGGATGGGCACCACCGTGCCCTACTGGGAAGGGCCGGTTTACGTGTCGGGATCTCATAGTGGACGAGGTTATTTGGAAATGACGGGATATGAATGATCTGGCAGATTTCTGGGCAACGGCCTGGGATATTTTGGAAAGCGCACCAAAGCAGCGTGACGCAACGGCCCGCACAATCAGCGTGGCCACGCAAGGCGCCGACGGGATGCCGCAGCTTCGCTCGGTGGTGCTCAGAACCGCCGACCGAACAGAGCCAAGCGTTGTGTTCTACACGGACCTGAAGTCGGCAAAATGTGCAGAGATTTCGGAAAATCCGCGGACTGCACTTCTTGTATGGTCCCCGGAGGCCCGCGTGCAAATCAGGCTGAGCACAACAGCCCTGTTGCTCCATGGCGCAGGGGTCGCCGACATCTGGGCCACCATGCCGGATATGTCGAAATCGTCCTATGGCAACATGCCCTATCCCGGGGCGCCTTTGGCTCGGGCGACTGATCTGGTCAATGCTCCTGACCCCGCCCGATTTGCGGTCGCGCATTGCCGTGTGCAGCGTGTCGATCTTGTCGATCTTGACCCAAGCTTGCACCGGCGCGCGATCTACGTCGAAGAGGAGGGATGGGCCGGGCGCTGGGTCACGCCGTGAACCTAACCGGTCTCGCCCTGCTGGCAGCTGAATTGTGTATCGACATTCGGGGCATAGAGCGCTGTGTCAGCCTTGGCAAAAAACTCGACTTGGGGGCCCGGTCCCAGAGTTTGATACTTGGCGCCAGACGCGCTGGGGACCTGTAACAGGACCGATGTGCCATCGATTGTTTGTAGCGTCGCAAACCCAGTGTTGGCCAAGGAAATGAAGCCCACAGCGACCACACCTTCGAGGGTGTCACAGACGTATGGAAGTGGCCCGACCGAGTGCACGTTCTGGTCCGCGGCCCGCGCATTCGAAAACTCTTGCCGCAGTTCCATTATGCGCAGCACATAGGACGCGGCAACGCAGCCATGCGGGTTCTGGGCTTTCCAGCATTCGTCCCGGCCCTTGACCCAACCGCGCTGGTACGCCCGCAGGTACGCCGCACGGTCAGCGTCAATTCCCGGTGTGCGGCGGGCCAAGGCATAAACATGCGACAGTTCCAGATCCAGTTCGGCCAGTACAGGGTCCGCACATACGAAAAACTCGGCGCTGCTTTGCGCCTTGGCGCAGTCGAACCCGGGAGCGATCGGGGCCCGACCTTCGGTCAGAAATCGCCCTGCGACCCAGCCTTCCTGTTCGGCAAACCGCGTGCGACACCAAGTTTTTTTCGCCGCTTCAGCGCGCTCGTCTTCACTGGCCGCCTCCCATTCGGCGTAGGAAAGATGGCCCGTGCAACCCAGATTGGGCAACCCGTCTGCAAAGGCGGATATTCCCGCCAGAACGGCACCGTCGGGCGCCGGGACCGATCGAAGTTGCACCGTATCTCCCGGCGCCACGCCTTGCACGCGATAGTGATCTGGGCCGTCTGCCTCTGCCGAGGCATAGCTTGCCGCAAACAGCATTAGGACACTCAACAAATGGCGCATGGCGTACCTCGGACGGCTGGATATCGGTCCTAACAATCAGGCCACACCACACGGTCATCCGGCAAGAGGCATTCTAGCGCAGCCGCTGCTCTGTATCGGCCGCAAAGTACATTGCGTGTGCCGGATCAAAGGTGACGGAGACCTTGCTGCCTTCGGCAATTGCCTCGTCCCCACGCGACTCGGCCGTCAGGCGTTCGCCGGTCGGGGTTTCGAGATAGTCGAACGACACGCCGCCCAAACGCTCGCGCAGATCCAGTGTGATCGGACCGTCCTCGGCCACGATCAGGTGCTGCGGGCGTACGCCCACGATCACCTCGGTTCCCGGTGTTGGCAATGCGACATCCGTTGGCACATCGATGTTGTCGAAAGCGGGCACTTTCACGGCCTCGCTACCAGTGATGCCCCGGACGAAATTCATACTGGGGGATCCGATGAAACCGGCAACAAACTTGTTGTCAGGGTTCTTATACAGATCCATGGGCGCACCCACTTGCTCGATGATGCCTTTTCGCAGGACCACGATTTTGTCGGCCAGCGTCATCGCCTCGACCTGGTCGTGGGTGACATAGATCATTGTTGCGCCGATTTCCTTGTGAAGCCGCGCGATTTCCACCCGCATATCGACCCGCAGTTCCGCGTCGAGGTTCGAAAGCGGTTCGTCAAACAGAAAGACTTCAGGACCGCGCACGATGGCCCGGCCTATCGCAACACGTTGCCGCTGCCCTCCGGACAGCGCCTTGGGTTTGCGCCGCAGGTATTCGTCCAATTTCAGGATGCGGCTGGCTTCGGAGACCTTTTCTTTGATCTCGGGGCGCGGATGGCCATTCATTTTCAGCCCGAAGCCCATATTCTCT
>CAWUIW010000156.1:0-8099 GCA_963922515.1 uncultured Rhodobacterales bacterium
GCTACACCCGCTTGTCGCGCCGCAGGTGTTGCATTTCATGCAGGTACCATTTCGCACCAGCGTGTAGTTTCCGCATTCGCCGCAAGCTTCGCCCTCGTAGCCCTGCATCTTGGCCTTGGTCCGCGCGTCCAACGTGGTTGTGGCCACTGCTATGGTGCTGGTCGATGCCTGGGCCACGGCCGCCTGAGCGGTTTGGGGCACCAGTGTTTCCAGCGCCGCCGATGCTTCCATCGCACCACCCCCGTTCAGAACCACAAGTTCCTGAGGCAGACGCTTGCGCAGGTAGCCGGTCGAACTGATCTGCTTCAGCACTTCGAGCGACTTAGTCGCTGCGGTTTCGGACATTTCCTTGATGTTCGAAACGCCCTCTTCCTCGCCGCGCCCGATATCGTCAAACGTGGCGCCTTCCGGCTTTACATGGGCCAGATCGGTGCGATCCAGATACGACACGGCCAGTTCGCGAAAGATGTAGTCGAGGATCGACGTGGCATTCTTGATGCTGTCGTTGCCCTGGACCATACCCGCCGGCTCGAACTTGGTGAAGGTGAACGCATCTACGAACTCTTCCAGCGGCACACCGTATTGCAGACCCACCGACACGGCGATGGCGAAATTGTTCATCATCGCTCGGAAGCCGGCGCCTTCCTTGTGCATGTCGATGAAGATTTCGCCCAGCGACCCGTCCGAATACTCGCCGGTCCGCAGGTACACCTTGTGCCCGCCAACGATCGCCTTTTGGGTGTACCCCTTGCGCCGCTCGGGCATCTTTTCGCGGTGGCTGCGGACAATCTCTTTCACCACGACCTTTTCGATCACCTTCTCGGCCAGAACAGCGGCTTTTTCCGGGATCGATCCGGTTTCCAGCACCTCTTGGGCGTCCTCATCATCTTCGACCAGGGCAGCGGCCAGCGGTTGGCTGAGCTTTGAGCCGTCGCGATACAGGGCATTCGCCTTGACCCCGAGCTTGTGGCTGAGTTCATACGCGGCCTGGCAATCCTCGATCGTCGCGTCATTGGGCATGTTGATCGTTTTGGAAATTGCGCCCGAAATGAAGCTTTGCGCCGCAGCCATCATGGTGATGTGGCTGTTCACACTGAGGAACCGCTTCCCTTTCTTGCCGCACGGGTTCGCACAGTCAAAGATATGATAGTGCTGTTCCTTCAGATGCGGCGCACCTTCCAACGTCATCGTTCCGCAGACATGATCGTTCGCGGCGTCAATATCGGCCTTGGAAAAGCCCAGATGACGCAGCAGGTCAAACGTAGGATCGTTTAGCTTTTCGGTCGGAATGCCAAGCACTTGCGTGCAGAACTCTTCTCCCAGCGTCCATTGGTTGAACACGAACCGGATGTCGAAGGCGCTTTCCAACGCAGCGTCGACCTTGGCCAGTTCATTGGCCCCGAACCCGTGCCCCGCAAGCGAGGTATGGTTGATGCCCGGCGCGTTGCCGATCGTACCGTGGCCCACGGCGTAAGACACGATCTCTTCAATCTCGGCCGATGTATAGCCCAGCCCTTCCAGCGCCGAGGGCACCGACCGGTTGATGATCTTGAAGTAGCCGCCACCGGCCAGTTTTTTGAACTTCACCAGAGCAAAATCAGGCTCGATCCCCGTCGTGTCACAATCCATGACAAGACCGATGGTGCCCGTCGGCGCAATCACAGTGGCCTGCGCGTTGCGATAGCCGTGTTGCTCGCCCAGGCGCAGGGCTTCATCCCATGCCGCTGTCGAGATATCGATCAGCGTTTTGTCCGGGCAGTTCACGTGATCCAGTGGCACCGGCTTTACGGCCAGATTGTCGTAACCTTCGGTCGCACCATATGCCGCGCTGCGGTGGTTGCGTATGACCCGCAGCATGTGCGCCGCATTCCGCTCGTAACCGGAAAACGCCCCCAACTCCCCAGCCATTTCGGCGGACGTGGCATAAGCCACACCGGTCATGATCGCGGTCAACGCGCCACACAGCGCTCGACCTTCGTCGCTGTCATAACCGTAGCCCATGTTCATGAGCAGACCACCGATATTGGCATAGCCCAGGCCCAATGTGCGGAAGTCGTAGCTGAGCTGAGCGATTTCCTTCGATGGGAACTGCGCCATGGTCACCGAGATTTCAAGCGTCACGGTCCACAGGCGTGTGGCGTGCATGTAATCCTCGGCCTGAAACTGCCCGTCCTTCAGGAAGGTCAGCAGATTCATTGATGCCAGATTACACGCCGTATCATCAAGGAACATGTACTCTGAGCACGGGTTCGACCCGCGAATCTCGCCGTCTTCGGGGCAGGTGTGCCACGCGTTGACAGTGTCATGGTATTGAATGCCGGGATCGGCGCAGGCCCAGGCCGCATGGCCTACTTTTGCCCATAAATCGCGCGCCTTGATCGTTTTGGCGACCGCTCCGTTGACGCGATTTTTCAGTTCCCAATCCGCGTCCTTTTCAACAGCGTACAGGAACGCATCCGTTACGCGGATCGAATTGTTCGAGTTCTGCCCAGAAACAGAGCTATACGCTTCGCTGTCCCAATCCGTGTCGTAGGTTGGGAATTCGATGCTGTCGTACCCTTGCTTGGCATAGTCGAGCACCCGCTTGATGTAGGTTTCCGGGATCGCGACGCTTTTGGCATCGCGGATCGCCGTTTTGAGCGCATGATTGGTTTTCGGATCATAGGCATCCTCCGCCGTTCCGTCCCATTCGCGCAGAGCTGCAAAAATGCCGTTGAGTTTTTGCTCGTGCATTTTCGACCCGGCGACGATCGAGGCCACTTTCTGCTCTTCGATCACCTTCCATTCGATGAACTGTTCGATGTCCGGGTGGTCTGCATCACAGATCACCATCTTGGCCGCGCGGCGCGTGGTGCCGCCCGACTTGATCGCGCCTGCCGCGCGGTCGCCGATTTTCAGGAACCCCATCAGGCCGCTGGACTTGCCGCCGCCCGACAGCGGTTCGCCTTCCCCGCGCAGATGGGAAAAGTTTGTGCCAGTGCCCGAGCCATACTTGAACAAGCGTGCTTCGCGCACCCACAAGTCCATGATGCCGCCGTCGTTCACCAGATCGTCCGACACGGACTGGATGAAGCAGGCGTGCGGCTGCGGATGCTCATAAGCCGATTTCGACTTGGTCAGCTTGCCAGTTTTGTAGTCCACATAGTGGTGGCCTTGGCTTGGCCCGTCGATACCATAGGCCCAATGCAGGCCTGTGTTGAACCACTGGGGCGAGTTCGGCGCGGCGCGCTGCGTTGCGAGCATGTAACGCATCTCGTCAAAATACGCGCGCGCATCTTCTTCGGTGGTGAAATAGCCGCCCTTCCAGCCCCAGTAGGCCCAGGCGCCCGCTAGACGATCGAAAACTTGCTTTGACGAAATCTCGCCGCCTGTTTCCACATCATCCCCATCCGGCACGGAACGCCACAGGAACTCTGGAACATCTTTCTCACGCACCTTGCGCAGGTTTGCAGGCACGCCCGCTTTGCGAAAATACTTTTGGGCGATCACGTCGCTGGCCACCTGACTCCAGGTGCTGGGGATTTCGATCCCTTCCAGCCGAAAAACAATGGTGCCGTCGGGGTTACGAATCTCCGACGTTGCTTCGACAAAATCCAGATCCGCGTATGCGCATTGTCCGGCTTTGGTGAATTTTCTTTCGATCTTCATAAATGCTGCCTCTAACTTTCAGCCCTTCTTGCAGACCGATGAGGGTCAAACAGTCCATGTCCGTGGCGCGTCCTGCCCGGGCACGTTCCGGCAACCGCCGATTTCAGAGTGTTTGTGTCACCGTCCCTGCGCCGGATCGCTTCCTATGGTTTGCCACCATATTTAGTGGTTAGCGTCGCGGCCCATACAAATTGGCGCATAGACATGGGCAAGGTCAACTTGATTTTGATGCTTTTGGAATTTCTTTTTTCTTGACGCGCATTCCCGTCTGACGCGTGTGATTCATACCACCCCTACCCTTGCTTGCGGCCGCAGCGCGACATGCGCGCCCAAAGCATCGCAAAACACCTTTTTTGATTGGGTTTTTTTCAATCAGGGGCATTCGTCATTTGCCTTTCCCGGACACGGTAGCCACACTGGCTCCGGATGATCTCGCAATCCAGGTCGCGGCCCATCTCCTTGGCCCCAGCCTGTTGCAAAATGGGCACCGGGGGCTCTGATGCGGCTTATATTGGTACTGCTGGTTGTGGTTGTGGGGGCGTGCACGGCACAAGATGTAGCGGTTTCCAGCGGCAAGGCCCGATTCTCTGAATATCCCGATGACTTGATTGCAGCCTTCAAAGCGGCATGCGAAGGACCGGCTCAGTCTTTTGATGAGCCCGCACCCGGCCTCTTCGAATGCAGCGAGTATCTGCCGCCCGAACCGACCGCCGCGATCATTCTGAACTTTGATGGCACGCCCGAGGACTTGCCCGTGCTGGTAATCCGCTTTCGAACAACCCAGGAACCGGAAAGCTACCTTGTGGAAAACGACGTGTTCCTGCGAATCCCGCAGCGCGATGGCAAGGTCCTGCAAGTGCGCTCACCGGACCCGGAGCTGAACCGCGTGCTGGATCAGCTATACGTTTTGTCAGGTGGTGTGCCGGCCTAGGCCGCGCAAAATTGCCCAACCAGTCAGGGCATCGGTTTGTCTTTCGATGAATGATGCGGCCGTCGCCAGATGGCCAAGGCCCAAACAACAAAAGGCAGGACCAATTGTCCTGCCTTTTGTCTGGCCGTTGCCTGCGCGAGCCGCGCTAGAACAGTTGCAGGTCTTTCGCTCCGCTTTGGATTTCTGCCAGGTTCGGCATGTTCTGAATTGCGATAGGGGCCAGAGTGGCACCCGGCAGCGGGACTGTCGGACGCATCGCGGCGGCCATCCCGAACATAGGTTGCTCCAACTCTCCCCGGATATCGCGGAGCAGCGTCTTGTGATCCGGCATTGCTTTCAGAATATGCGCCAGATCGGCCTTAGCAGCCTTCATGCCCTGGAACCAAACTGGTTTTTTCAACGGACGCAGTCGGTCACGGATCCCGGGACCATAGCCTGTATCATAAACTTGCTTGCCCAGCAGAACAGTTTGGTACACGCGAGCATCAAACAGCGTGGCAAATTCCACATCATGGTCCATCGGCAAGCGGTGCTGCCACAATTCCAGGTTTTCTGCCAACCGGTCCGGCAACTTCATCTCGGTGCGGGCGTCGATCCAATACTGATCGTCCGTGCGGTTGTTCAGACGATAATGCAGGCAGATAAACTCCAGAACTTCATCATAAAGCTTGTTCATTTGACGGTTGTATCTGGACCGCAACGATGGTGCGATATCACGGGTCGGCAAATGATCAGCAAACCAGCGGACGGCATGATCAATCATGTGGATCGCGGTACTTTCCAGTGGCTCGATGAACCCGCCCGCCAGGCCAACAGCGACGCAGTTTTTGACCCAAGCATTGCGCACCCGTCCAATCCGCATCGGGATCACGCGGGGCGTCTTGCCTTTGCCGCTGTCGCCCAGCCACTCAAGGTACTCGTCTGCGGCCTGGTCATCGGTTCGGTGCGCGGAAGAGAACACATAGCCAGTGCCAACACGATTATACAGTGGCACGCGCCAGGTCCATCCGGCGCCCAGCGCCGTCGATCGGGTCAGGCTTTCGATCTTTTCGGGGTCTGGATGCTCGATCTGCAGCGCCATGGCACGATCATTTGGCAGGTATTCTGAATAATCCATGAACGGCTCACCCAGAGCCTGATTGATGATCAAACCGCGGAAGCCGGTGCAATCGATCACCATTTCGATGTCGTGGCGTCCGCTCTGCTCCAGCATCAGGTGGCTGACATTGCCCTGCTCGTCCAACTCAACCGATTGCACTTCGTCCCGGATGTGTTCGACACCGCGCTTGACACATACCTTGGTCAACATACCCGCGAATTTCACGGCATCCAAATGATAGGCGTACCCAAACCGCTGTTCAAATTCCGGCTGGCCCAGCGGACGCGCACCTTTGCACAGGCGCCCCAAATCATCATGAGGGGCGATGGACTGGGTAAAATCCCGATCTCCATTACCAAAACGCAAGAAGTACTCGGCCGCCTCGAGCCCATACACCATCTCACCATGGGCAAACGGGTTCACATAATCGATGCGGTTGCCTTTGGGGTCTTTGTTCCAGTTACAGAACTTCACCCCAAGTTTGAACGACGCATTGGTTTCACGAAACAGTTCCCGTTCCGAAATGCCCGCTTCGCGAATCGTACGCGGCATGCGCGGCACCGTGGCCTCTCCCACGCCCACTGTCGCGATTTTGGGGCTTTCGATCAGGCAGATGTGGGGGCGATCCTTTGTCGCCGACGTGCGGGACAAAACCATGTCCAGTATCATCGCGGTCATCCAACCGGCCGTGCCGCCCCCCACGATGGTGATCTTCCGCAAACGATTGTTCATCTTGCTCCGTCCCTCTTATTTTGGTGCACGACTATAGAGCATGTTTTCGGTATACGGCTAGGGCCTGTGACACGATGACCGCGACAATCGGCTTGTCACTCGGGCGTTTGGGTGGGCGCGTCGATGCGTTTTGGCTGTTTGGCACGCGCCAAACGCGATCCATCCGGCTTTTTTGGACCGCTCAAAAGATCAGAGCCGGACAAGCCGGCTCTCAAGATAATGATCTTGTTCTTTGAATGGTCGGGGCGGCAGGATTCGAACCTACGACCCCCTGTACCCAAAACAGGTGCGCTACCAGACTGCGCCACGCCCCGGACCGTGCGCCTCCTTAGCGTTGAGTCGCGGGATTGAAAAGACCTAACAGGGCCAAATTGCAGGTCCGCCAACAAAGACGGGGTGTTGCATCTGCGTTCCAACCGTCAAACCAAAGCGTTCTGACAGTCCGCCATTGATTTCCAGAACTGCGAAAACCTTGTTGCCACCATCGATTCCGGTCAAATCCCCCGGTATCGCGTCCTTGTGGATATGGGTGACAGTACCGGCGCGGTCGACAAACAACATATCCAGCGCGATCAGTGTGTTTTTCATCCAGAATCTCGCGCGCTGCGGTCGTTCATAGACAAACAGCATGCCCGCATTGCGCGGCAGGTTTTCCCGGAACATCAAACCGCGCGAACGCTCGGCCGGATCGTCGGCGATTTCGACTGTGAATTTGGCCTGTCCCCAATCCCCCCGAAGCAGCACCGTATCGTCGCGGCAATCCGCATCGACGGCGCCTGGCATCCAGAATGTGCAGAAAAGGGAGAGGGCGATTGCGCCCAGGTCGGGCTCAGTCTTGCGGAAGCGCAGCTTCCCACGCGCGGACTTCGGCGGCAAGCCTTCCGCGTTTTCCATCCACAACGCGAATGGCCAACGCCTCACCCGGCTGAAGGTCAGACAAACCAGAGCCGCGCAAAACCTCGATGTGAAGAAAGATGTCATCCGCCTGTCCGAAAATGTTGGCAAACCCAAAACCCTTGGATTTATCGAACCATTTTACCCGGGCCGGACACAAGGGGTGATCCACGTCATTGAGTTCAGGCAAATTTACCAGATCTGACAAGGCCGGTGTTGCCGGTCGATCCGGTGGCACGATGTTCACAACTTCGATTGCTTGAATACCGCGTTCTGTTCTGTGCGTGACAACGTCAATGATCGAACCGTCCGCGACCGAGCTTTGGCCAAAGTTCCGCAGGACATTCATGTGCAGCAAGATATCTGGCCCACCGTTGTCGGCCACGATGAACCCAAACCCCTTGCCCGGGTCAAACCATTTTACGTGACCCCGAACCTGTTGCATGGATCTCAAATCATCGGCCAACAAAATAACTCGCTCTTGCACTTCCCGCGTGTCGCCCGAACTTTGTGGTCTGTTTGCACAGGGTTTTTCAAGCGAAATAATTAGTATTATACCAGATATGCATTTTATGTTACGTGAAATTCACGGATTCAGGCGGTTGATTGCCCAATCCGTCTCTCCCGCATGGCGTGTCCAGCGGAACCGATCGTGAAGCCGGAACGCACCATCGGCCCAAAACTCGATCTCGACCGGCTCAATGCGAAAGCCGCCCCAAAACGGCGGGCGCGCAGGCGCGCTGCCGTGCTGAGCGGTGACTTTTGCCACTTCGGCCATCAGGGCCCCGCGGCTGG
>CAWUIW010000157.1:0-8034 GCA_963922515.1 uncultured Rhodobacterales bacterium
CGTATTTCTGCTTGATCGGCCACAACAGGCGGCGCGCCTTGTCGAGGTTGCCGTTGTCAGGCCAGCTATTGAGCGGAGCAAAGCGCTGCGTACCGGTTGCACCGCCGCCTCGCCCATCAAACGTTCTGTATGTCCCTGCGCTGTGCCACGCCATGCGGACAAAGAAAGGGCCGTAATGTCCGTAGTCGGCAGGCCACCAATCCTGAGAATCGGTCATCAGTGCGTAAAGATCCTGGCGCACGGCGTCCAGGTCCAGCGACTTGAACGCGTCTGCGTAGTCAAAATCGGCTCCCATTGGATCGATCAGGGGCGAGTTTTGGTTGAGCACCTTTAGGTTCAGTTGCTCGGGCCACCATTGCTGGTTTGCCGAAGTTCCCATCGAAATGTGCTGTCGATCATGCCCCATGACTGGGCATTTCAAATCGCCGTCCATGATGCTTTCGCTCCTTTCAGGTTGCGTGTGGATCATGCGTCGCGCGCGGGTGGCTGCGCAGCGCAAAGAATTAGAATGATTCGAAACTAGCGCGATCAGATCATTTAGGGAAGTTGCATTTCTTAATCTTGGCGATAGGAAAGAGTTATCATTCCGGTGCGGCGATCACGTGTGCGCCGCGCCGATCCAGAACGTTCCGCAAAGCCTCTAGAAATGCTGGCAAGGACCAGTCCGGAAGGGACTGTTTTAGAGTGGTGTGTGCCAAAGGGTCAAAATACTCGGGCCGCGTCAAACCGGTGCTAAAGTCTTGGATGGCAGAAACAGCGGGTTGCAGATTTATGTCGGTCAAGATCAACGCGTGGCACAGGACCGCAGAGCCGCGCCAACGCTGCGCCGTGCCAACAAATTTTTGTCCGGCAATATGCAAATTGTGGTCCCCGTCGCAAAAGCTGTTGGCGACTGCGCCACTTTTGGCCAAGACGCCGAAGGACGACACGGTGGATAAGAGCGGGTCGCAGATTTTTCGATAGCAATCCGCCACCGTCGGGCTCGTGCGGTCGCTTCGTTGAAAAGCAAGCGTGAGATTCACCACTCCTGGGCCTTGGGGTGTGATCCCACCGCCAGTGCGGCGCGCGACGACCGGCCAACCCGCTTTCGCGCTGTTGCGCGCGGCTTTTTGGAAGTGCGGGCTACGCGCCATGGGTTCGGGAAGCACAAGGGCGCGGTTCCGGCAGGTCCAGATTGCGGCCAGGCTCTGACCCGTTTCACGCGCTCGCTCCAGCATCTGAAGCTCGGCCTCAAGTCCAGCTTCAATTGTCGTGAAGTCCATAAAAAACCGCCCGCCCATCATTTATGAGCGGACACATTCCATATGCGTTGTCAGGAGGTCAACGCCCGACCCGGCCGCAGCGATCAGATGCGCAAGAAGGGTTGGGCAATCTTGGGTAGCAAGCTTTTGAACTGCAAGGGCGCGTCACTCACCGCAAGGCAAATGCAGTCTTCACTGATGTCGGCAACGGGGGTGTGGTGTATGTGCTCATCTGCAATCTCTACATCGCCCCGCTCGAACGTATCGTGCTCGTCCGAAAAGGCGCCCTGCAAAACCATTGTCAGTTCGATACCCTTATGACCGTGGTCTGGCATCGCGGCACCCGCGGGGATGTACAGCAGCCGCGCGCTGGCGTCCGACGATGTTGGCAAAATCGCCTGTTTCACACCCATACCGATCGGGCGCCAATTCACGTCGGTCAGGCTGCCGCCGACATACTCTTGCAGGGGCGTCGGCAGGATACTGTCCGGGCGATGAGAAATCCGCGGGTCGATGGCCAAGCCACCGGCGATCAACGCCAGCGTTGCGTCGAGACTGCCATCCGACAAAGAAACTCCATTCGACACCGGCTCGTCCAAAACGGCGCCGCCAAGCATATCAAACGTTTCCACCCGGGCGCGGCACTCGTCACACAGGGATACATGGCTTGCGACCATCAGGTTGAAAGCTTCTGGCAATGTGCCCGCCGAATATGCCATGAGCAATTCGTCTGACAGGTGGTGCTTGATGCTATCCGTCATTGTTTTCTTCACTTCATTGCATGGCGCAAACGTTCCAACGCCAACCTAATCCTCGATTTGATCGTGCCCAGCGGTAATCCCGTTTGTGCGGCAATTTCGCTATGGCTCAGGTCCCCGTAATAGGCCCTTTCGATCAGTTCCCGTTGCGCCGGTGGCAGATCTGCCAAGGCTCGACGCAGGTGCGCGCTCTCCTGTTGCAGGGCCAAGGCGTCTGCTTGGTCCGGCTCGGCCTCGGGACCCCAAGGTAAATCCTCGGGTTCGGGCCGTTTTTGTTTCCGCAGAATGTCGATTTTTCGGTTTCGGGCGATCGTGAATATCCACGTTGCGACCGAAGCCCGAGCGGGATCGAACATATGCGCCTTGTGCCACAAGGTGGCCATTACTTCTTGTGCGCATTCTTCAGCGAGCGTGGCATCTGCACCAGACTTCATCAAAAAGGACTTCACCCGCGGGGCGAAGTGCCGAAACAACTCGGCAAATGCGAGCTGGTCCTGATCGTCTCGGATCCGCGCAATATGCTGTACCCACTGATAGCGCGCACTTTGGTCGTCTGTTGTGCCCACACCATTTCCTGTCACATGCTGCGGCGCCGCGGATGGGCTGACACCCTCGGCGGCTTCACCTTTGACTGGATGAACTGTGGTCAACATGCAAGCAATACGCAAAGATCGCGATGCTGGATCACGCAAAAAAACATTTTTCTGTTAGTCATCCGCTTTCGCTGGAGTTCCGTACACCTTTGTAAATGTAGGTGGAGACGCGGATCATATGCCATTCGAAGCAAACGCCGGGCTGCGGAAACGTATCGCTGTGATCGGTGCCGGAATATCTGGCATGGGGGCCGCGCATCTGCTGGCCGACACCCACGACGTCACACTGTTTGAGGCAGAAAAGAGACTGGGTGGGCACGCGCGCACCGTTGTCGCCGGCAAGCGCGGCGATCAGCCCGTCGATACCGGCTTCATCGTGTTCAATCACGCCAATTATCCCTACTTGTCCGCGTTGTTCCATTCGCTGGGCGTCGAGATTGCACCGTCGAATATGACCTTTGGCGTTTCTATTGACGGCGGTCGGATGGAATACGCGTTGAACAGCATCGACAGCCTGTTTGCACAGCGAAAGCATGCCGTGCATCCAGCTTTTTTGCGTATGGTGCGGGACCTGTTTCACTTCAATGGCAATGCTCTGGCAGCGGTCAAACGCCGGCCTGAAATGACGGTGGGCGATCTATTGGCCGAGCTTGGCACGGGCCGCTGGTTCCGTGACTTCTATCTGCTCCCGTTCTCCGGTGCGATATGGTCCACCCCGACCGAAAAGATCATGGATTTCCCGGCCTATGCCATGCTGCGCTTCTTTGAAAACCACAATCTGCTCTCTGCGTCAGGGCAACATCAGTGGTTCACCGTGCAGGGCGGATCGGCCCAGTATGTGAGCAAACTGGAAGCATCCTTGCGCGCGCAAGGCGTACAGCTGCGTTTTGCCGCTCCTATTCAAGCAGTGCGGCGCACCGCCATCGGGGTCGAAATCAAAGCGTGGGCCGGCGCGTGGGAGACCTTCGACGAGGTGGTTTTTGCGACGCATTCGGACGATACGCTGGCCATGCTTTCAGATGCCACCGCTGATGAAACGCGACGGCTTGGCGCCATCCGCTACCAGCCGAACGATATTGTCCTGCACGCAGATGAATCGCTGATGCCGAAGCGCCGGAAAGTGTGGTCAAGCTGGGTCTATAGCGAAGACCGGAACGCGAAATCAGATGTGATCGACCTCACGTATTGGATGAATTCGTTGCAGCCCATCCCGATGGACGATCCGCACTTTGTGACACTGAATACCAAGCGTCCCATCCGGGAAGACTTGATTTACGACCAAGTCACACTGCGGCACCCGGTGTACGATGTGCCGGCGCTTGCGGCGCAGGAACAGATCCGGCTCTCTAACGGTACAAACCGGACCTGGTTCTGCGGCGCATGGATGAAGAACGGTTTTCATGAGGACGGTTTGTCATCGGCTGTGGATGTCGCTGAAGCCATCGCACGTACCAGCACACTGCAAGTTGCGGCTGAATGATGCTGCCGCGCATTGATCATATCGAAGGCCAAACCTTTCATGGCCGCAAAGGTGCCGTCAAAAACGCGTTCCGCTATTCCATTGATTACGTGCTTCTGGATGCCGAGTTGAGCCATAAAGGCCCCAGTCTGTTTTCCAGAAATGCGCGCAATGTCACGTCGCTTCGGGACAGCGATCATGGGGGTGCACCGGGCCAAGGACGGGGCGCCGCATGGGTGCGCCATGTGATCGGTGATCACCAATTGCCTCAACCGGACCGCATCATGCTGCTTGCGCAACCCCGGTTCTGGGGGCACGTGTTCAATCCGGTTAGCTTTTGGCTGTGCTATACCGGAGACGATCTGACGATGGTCATTGCCGAAGTGACGAACACTTTTGGCGAGCGACACTCTTACCTGTGTCATCATCCGGACCTGTCCCCGATTCAAGCGACAGATAGACTGGGCGCGTCCAAGATTTTTTACGTATCGCCCTTTCAGCCGGTGCAGGGTGGCTACACTTTCCGGTTCGATGTCCGTGAGGATCGGATCGGTATTTGGATCGACTACGAACAAGAGGACGGCGGGCTTGTTGCAACGCTAACCGGTCGCCGGGCTCCGCTGAGCAATCGCAGCATCTTGCGGGCCGTGTGGCGCAGGCCTATGGGGTCGCGCCGGGTCTTGGGGCTGATCCATTGGCAAGCTCTGAAATTGTGGGTGAAAGGCGCGCTGTACCGTGTACGCCCGGAACCCCCGGCAGATGATATCTCACGCGGATGAGCTTGGCTGAGGCACATACACAAGCGCAGCGATTGCCCGCGTTTGCGCTGTTTGCGGGTTTGCTGGCAGCGGCGGGACTGCCGCTGTACATCCATGCGCCCAAATTTTATGTGGACCAATATGGCGTCAGCCTTGCCGCATTGGGTGCGGTCTTGTTTGGCTTGCGGCTGTTGGACGTCGTGCAGGACCCATTGCTTGGGCGTTTCGCGCGTTCGGCGCGTGGCTATCGATCCGCGGCGGTCGCCAGTGCCGTCATAGTCATGGCAGGTGCAATGTTCGGGCTGTTTGCTGTGACGCCACCGATTTCACCGCTGATGTGGTTCGCCGCCATGCTGACGCTGGTCTTTTCGTCGTTCAGCTTCCTGACCATCTGCTTTTATGCTCAGGGTGTCAGCAAAGCAGAGACGATGGGCGAAGCTGGACATTTGCGCCTGGCCCGCTGGCGGGAAACCGGGGCATTGCTGGGCGTGTGCGCCGCGGCAGTTGCTCCAACACTGTTTACGCTCCTGACAGATCAACCGTTCACAGGATTTGCATTGGCATTCGCGATCCTAGCACTGGTGGCGGCAACGGCGATGCGCACCGAATGGATCGGAGCCACACAAACTCAGGATCAACCGGGCTTCGGGCCCGTTTTCCGGGATCCATTGGCACGTCGCCTCTTACTGATCGGCTTGGTGAATGCCGCCCCTGTTGCAGTGAGCTCGACCCTGTTCCTTTTCTTTGTGGAAGCACGACTTGAGGCAACCGGGTTTGAAGGGGGCTTGTTGCTGCTGTTCTTTTTGTCGGCGGCCATTGCGGCCCCGCTTTGGGGCAAACTGGCCGAGTACATCGGCGCCAAGATGTGTCTCATGGCGGGCATGGCTTTATCCATCATCGCTTTTGGATTTGCGTTGACGCTTGGTTCTGGCGATATCGCGGCATTTGCGGTGATCTGCATCGCCTCTGGTGCTGCGCTGGGCGCGGACATGACCTTGCTTCCGGCCATGTTTGCCACTCGCATGGCCCGCATTTCGCCGACTGCAACCGAGGGGTTTGGGCTGTGGTCTTTTGCCACCAAGTTCACGCTGGCGTTTGCTGCGGTGAGCCTTCTGCCCCTTTTGGACAGTACAGGTTTCACCGCCGGTGGTGAAAACCCGGCCTCGGCGCTGGCCATGCTGTCGCTACTTTACGCAGGTGTCCCCTGCGCTTTGAAAGCTGTCGCGATATTGCTTCTTGCGACAACAGATCTGAAGGAGGTCTGAGATGGAACCTGTGATCTTTGCTCTGCTGGGCGTTGTGGTCACGCTGGCCTGTTTGTTTGGGCACCGTCGTTTCCTGTCTTTTCTGGCTCAAAAGCCAACTGACTATGCCGAGGCCACCGAGCTGTTTGACATTCGATCCCACCTGAACGGGACTTTGATTTGCGAAGGTGTGATTTATGGCCCAACTGGGCGTGTGGCGTCTCGGTTTGTCGGTCACTTTGACGCCAGGTGGGACGGCAACGACGGCGTGATGTCCGAACACTTCATCTACGATGGCGGCACCACGCAGGATCGGGCATGGCACTTGAAAGTTCTGCCAGATGGCAACATCGAAGCCCGCGCAGAAGATGTTGTTGGCGTGGGATCGGGGCAGCAGCAAGGGTCGGCTGTGCAACTGAAGTACAGGATCAAGTTGCCAGAAGCGTCAGGAGGGCACGAGCTCGACGTTGTCGACTGGATGTATCTTGCGCCAAACGGTTCCATCGTGAATCGAAGCCAATTTCGCAAATTTGGCATCCAGGTCGCTGAACTTGTTGCAACGATCCGGCCGGTAGCAGCCGAGTCAGAGGATCGCGAAGCAGCATGAAAAACTGGTCGGGCAAGCGGTATTGGCTCGTTGGCGCCAGCGACGGCCTGGGCGCCGCGTTGGCCATGCAGATGAGCCGGGCAGGTGCGCATGTTGTCTTGTCCGCCAGATCAGAAGATCGCTTGAACGAATTGGCCAGCACTTTGCCGGGACCCAGTGATGTTGTCCCTGTCGATGTGGGCAACACCGACAGCGTGACCGCCGCGGCTGAACAGATCGGTGACATTGATGGTGTCGTGTTCCTGGCCGGTGTCTACTGGCCAATGCCCGCGCAGGAATGGAATGCGGACCAGGCGATTGCGATGGCCGATGTCAACTTCACGGGTCTGGTCCGGGTTTTGGGCACTGTTGTGCCGCAGATGGTTGCGCGGGATGCGGGCCACATCGTGATCACTGGCTCGCTTTCCGGCTTTCGCGGATTGCCCGGCGCTATTGGCTATGCTGCGTCCAAAGCGGGCACAATGGCGCTGGCGGAAAGCCTGTATGCGGATTTGCACAAGACCGGCGTATCGGTCCAACTGGCGAACCCGGGGTTCATCCGGACACGCCTGACCGACAAGAACAGCTTTCAGATGCCGTTTATCATGGAACCGGACGACGCGGCGCGCGTGATGTTCGAACACATGCAGACCGACTATTTCGAACGCAGTTTCCCAACGGTGTTTTCTTGGCTTTTCAGGCTCAGCCGCTTCTTGCCGACCTGGGCCTATAATCGGGTTTTCGCTTAGGCGTCAGGCCATGTGATCGACAAGGGTCAAGTGTTGGGCCAATGGTTTGATTTCGGCAAACCAGTCGCGGATCAGTTGCGGATCGCTGGGTGCGGCATGCACGCCCGGCGCCATGGCCCCTGACAAGGCCGCCTCTACAGCCAACGAAACAGGTATGGAGACAAGCCGCGCCATTGCTGTGCCGGCGGTGTCACCCCAGGCGTCCATCACATAGGTTTTGTGGAAAACAGTCGCGCCATCATCGGTCGCCTTCAGGTCGACACATAGCACGACCCGGTCTGGCTCGCCGGGGCCATAGGCGTTTTCAGCCCAGAACTGATCAGACATTTCCTTGAGCCGGGCATCGCCAGACGCGCCCGTCAGTGTTTTCACTTCGCGGAAAACGTCAGACCACGCATCGGCCCAACCGTTCAGACGCAACGTGCCCCGAACAAATTCGCGGACGGTCCATGCCGGGTCAAAGTCGTATTGTTCGATAAAGGGCAACGAATCCCGGTTTGGATAGACCTCGAAGCTTTCGGGTTCTGGCAAAGGCGCCGTATAGCTGGAGATCGCATCCCATGGCCGGGCAACATCATATGGATGGTACGCGCGGATGGATCGGGACGGCGACCGCAGCGCTTTCAGACCGCCCAAAGGGGACCAA
>CAWUIW010000158.1:0-8024 GCA_963922515.1 uncultured Rhodobacterales bacterium
GGTGCGGCTGCGGCGGCCGGCGCTGGCGCCGCGCCTTCTCCTTCGGTGATCGTCGCCAGCAGGGCATCAACCCCCACGGTTTCGCCTTCGGCGGCCACGATCTCTCCCATCACGCCCGCGGCGGGTGCGGGCACTTCGACAGTCACCTTGTCGGTTTCCAGTTCGCACAGCATCTCGTCCACGGCGACCGCATCACCAGGCTTTTTGAACCAGGTTGCGACGGTGGCCTCGGTCACCGATTCCCCCAACGTTGGGACACGTACTTCGATCGTCATTGGTTCTTACCCTTCGATGGACAGCGCTTCGTTCACGAGCGCGGCTTGTTGAGCTTTGTGTTGGCTGGCCAGACCCGTCGCGGGCGAGGCGGATGTTGCGCGGCCCACGTAGCGCGGACGGCCGTGTTTCGCTTTGATGCGGCCCAGTACCCATTCGATATTGGGCTCAATGAATTGCCAGGCGCCTTGGTTCTTGGGCTCTTCCTGGCACCACACCATCTCGGCCTGCGTGAACCGCTCCAGTTCCTTGACAAGCGAGATCGCCGGGAACGGGTAAAACTGTTCAATCCGGAGCAAGTATACGTCATCGATGCCACGTTCATCGCGTTCTTCAAGCAGATCGTAGTACACTTTGCCCGAACACATCACGACGCGCTTGATCTTGTCGTCGGCCACCAGCTTGGTGTCGGAGTTGCCCTGTTCGGCATCATCCCACAGCACGCGGTGAAAGCTTGACCCGGTGGTAAACTCTTCGGCCTTTGACACGGCTAACTTGTGACGCAACAGCGACTTTGGCGTCATCATGATCAATGGTTTGCGGAAGGACCGGTGAATTTGCCTACGCAGGATGTGGAAGTAGTTGGCCGGCGTCGTGCAATTGGCGACGATCCAATTGTCTTGGCCGCACATCTGCAAGAACCGTTCCAGTCGCGCCGAGGAGTGCTCGGGTCCCTGGCCTTCGAACCCGTGTGGCAACAGCACCACAAGGCCTGACATCCGCAGCCATTTGCTTTCCCCGGACGAAATGAACTGGTCGAACATGATTTGGGCACCGTTAGCAAAATCGCCGAACTGGGCCTCCCACATGGTCAGCGCGTTTGGTTCCGCCAATGAGTAGCCATACTCGAAGCCAAGTACGGCGTATTCTGACAGCATCGAGTCGATCACCTCGTAGCGAGACTGCCCTTCACGAATATGGTTGAGCGGGTAGTAGCGCTCTTCTGTGTCCTGGTTGATGATCCCGGAATGGCGCTGGCTGAACGTGCCGCGGGTCGAGTCCTGACCAGCGAGCCGCACGGGGTAGCCCTCGGTCAGCAAAGAGCCAAAGGCCAGCGCTTCGCCGGTGGCCCAGTCGAAACCTGTGCCCGTTTCAAACATGGCGTTCTTCGCGTCCAGCAACCGCCCGACCGTGCGATGCAGTGGAAAGCCGTCTGGCACGCGAACAAGAGAGGCGCCAACTTCGGCCAGCTTGTCCGGGGCAATTGCCGTTTGTCCGCGCTGATATTCTTCACCCAGCCGATCCAGATGGGACCAACGACCATCAAGCCAGTCGGCCTTGTTGGGTTTAAAGTCCTTTCCAGCTTCGAATTCATCGTTCAGATGCGCCTGGAACGCGGCCTTCATATCCTCGATCTCGCCTTCCGGGATCAGGCCATCTTTGACCAACCGCTCTGTATAAAGGCTCAAGGTCGTCTTATGCGTCTTGATCTTCTTGTACATGATCGGGTTGGTGAACATCGGCTCGTCGCCTTCGTTATGACCGAACCGGCGGTAGCAGAAGATATCGATCACCACGTCCTTGTGGAACTTCTGCCGAAACTCGGTGGCCACCTTCGCTGCGTGCACCACCGCTTCCGGGTCATCCCCGTTCACGTGGAAAATCGGCGCCTCGACCATCAGCGCGATATCCGTGGGGTACGGTGAAGAGCGACTGAAGTGAGGGGCGGTTGTGAAGCCGATCTGGTTGTTCACCACAATATGCATCGTCCCGCCGGTCTTGTGGCCGCGCAGACCCGACAGCCCGAAGCCTTCTGCCACGACGCCTTGGCCTGCAAAGGCAGCATCTCCATGTAGCAAAATGCCCATGACCTTGGTACGGTCTGTATCCCCCAGTTGGTCTTGTTTGGCGCGCACTTTGCCCAGAACAACCGGATTCACAGCCTCTAGGTGCGAAGGGTTCGCTGTCAGCGACAAATGCACCTCATTTCCGTCGAATTCGCGATCAGACGAGGCGCCAAGGTGATATTTCACATCGCCCGATCCGTCCACGTCTTCGGGCTTAAAGCTGCCGCCTTGAAATTCGTTGAAGATCGCACGGTATGGCTTCTGCATCACGTTGGCCAGAACGCTCAGACGCCCCCGGTGTGGCATCCCGATCACGATGTCCTGCACCCCCAAAGCACCGCCACGCTTGATGATCTGCTCCATCGCCGGGATCAGGCTTTCGCCCCCGTCCAAACCAAAGCGCTTGGTGCCCATGTATTTGACATGCAGGAATTTTTCGAAACCTTCGGCTTCGACCATCTTGTTCAGGATCGCCTTGCGCCCTTCGCGTGTGAAAGCAACTTCTTTGCCAAAGCCCTCGATCCGTTCCTTCAGCCACGCGGCTTCTTCGGGATTGGAAATGTGCATGTATTGCAGCGCAAACGTGCCACAGTAGGTCCGTTTCACCAGCTCTACGATCTGCCGCATCGATGCAACCTGCAAGCCCAGCACGTTGTCGATGAATATCGGCCGATCCATATCGGCGTCGGTGAAGCCGTAGGTCTTTGGATCGAGTTCAGGGTTAGCTGCGGTCGACCGCATGCCCAGAGGATCGAGATCGGCCACCAGATGACCGCGAATGCGGTACGCACGGATGAGCATCAAGGCGCGAATGCTGTCCAGCACCGCACGTTTGATCTGGTCCTCACTGACCGCTACATCTTTTTCCTCGGCTTTTTTGGCGATTTTTTTGCCTGCGGCTTTCATCTCCACCGCGGCTTCAGCCCATTCGCCCGTCAGGGCGCTGGTCAAGTCATCGCTTGGCATGAGCGGCCAATCGCCGCGCGCCCAAGATGGTCCTTGTGCCTCTTTTTTCACGTCGAGTTCGGCATCACCCATGCCCTTGAAGAACTCAGCCCAAGCCGCATCCACTGCCGCCGGATCGTTGGCGTATTGTGCATACAGTTGTTCCAGGTACTCCGCGTTGTGCCCCTGCATGAAGCTGGAAGCATGGAAGATGTCATTGGGGCTTTGGTCGGTCATGGGCTTACCTCGTGCGGGTTGGGACCGTATTCATTGGATCCTGGCTGGCTGGGCCGCGTCAGCCACCACAGGACCAAAAGTGGAGAAACAAACAAAACGATGAGCGTAGGGATCACGACAAGCAGTGTCGCGCGCGTGAACAGGATATCCAATGTCCCGCCATGGGCGAAGCTGGATGCCAAGCCAATGCCAAAGACCAAGATCAATCCAGCCGTGACCATCAAGATCAAAGGCAACAGCACAAACAACCCGCTGCGCCCCGTGTCGTGCATACGTCGCCATGCGACCGCCAGATGTGGCAACACCAATACCAACGAGACCACGGCTGCAAATGGACCACCTGATTGCGCGGTGCCCGTGTCACCATCTGTTGACACCGCATCCTTGCCAAAGACAACTGCATCCATCACACCGGCGGCAAGGTTGCACAAAAGCAAAAAAAGGAAGAACCACCAGTACTCAGGGCGCGCGGCGCGACCAGAGAACGTCACGAATTTCCGAACACATGTGCGTACGGCGCCCGAAAAGGTCATGTCAGACCCTCCCGGTGTTGGGGATGTAACCGCCGACGGGTCCAAGCCCCCATGATGTAACTGTGGGAAACGTGTCCCATCTGGTTCTTCGTGCCCCGGGCTTGACCCGGGGCCTCCACGTTGAGGTCCCGGGTCAAGCCCGGGACGGGTTTACTTTCCGATCGCCTCCAGCACGGCCTCTCCAAGCGTCGCGGGGCTGTCGGCAACAACAATCCCAGCCGCCTTCATCGCCTCGATCTTGTCCTCGGCACCGCCTTTGCCACCGGCAACGATGGCCCCGGCATGGCCCATGCGCCGACCCGGAGGAGCCGTGCGGCCCGCAATAAAGCCGGCGGTCGGCTTCCACCGGCCTTTTTTCTTTTCGGACGCCAGGAACTCGGCAGCTTCCTCTTCGGCGGAGCCACCGATTTCGCCGATCATGATGATCGATTCCGTTTCGTCATCAGCGAGGAACCATTCCAGCACATCAATATGTTCCGTCCCTTTGATCGGGTCACCGCCGATGCCCACGGCAGTGGACTGGCCCAGACCCACATCTGTGGTTTGCTTGACGGCCTCATAGGTCAAAGTACCCGACCGCGAAACCACACCGACCGAGCCGCGCTTGAAGATTGATCCGGGCATGATCCCCATTTTGCAGGCGTCCGGCGTCAGAACGCCGGGGCAGTTGGGCCCGATCAGCCGCGATGAGCTGTCCACCAGGGCGCGCTTCACTTTCATCATGTCCAACACTGGAATGCCCTCGGTAATACAGACGATCAATTCCATCTCTGCGTCTATCGCTTCGAGGATCGAGTCCGCTGCGAAGGGGGGCGGCACGTAGATCACCGATGCGTTCGCCTCAGTCGCGTGCTTGGCTTCATGTACACTGTCAAAAACGGGCAAGCCAATGTGCTCCATCCCGCCTTTGCCCGGGGTCACGCCACCCACCATCTTTGTGCCATAAGCAATGGCCTGTTCTGTGTGAAAGGTCCCCTGCGAGCCGGTGAGGCCTTGGCAGATGACTTTTGTGTTTTCGTCGACGAGGACTGCCATTTCTTGGATTTCCTTGGTGCGGTTAACGTGAATGGGCAGCAAGGCCCTGGGTCTGCGGATCGACCGATCCCGAGGATCGGTCAGGTGTTTCAAGGTCGTCGGAGGGCCGTGGCGCGCCAAGTGCGGTGCGACCGGCCTCTGTCGTTTTGGCCCACGTGATATGCGTGAGCCGGGCGCGCGCTGATACTACACCGCCTGCCATGCTTGGTACGCCGCTCAGCTCGTATAGCCCACGGCGCAGTTCGCGCCGCCATTTCCGTTCTGGGTCGCTCCATTGAATGGGCAGATCGGCTGGCACCATATCCGGGTCGGTGGGTTCGTTCCCTTGGATGACCAGCGCAGGTTCGACCTGGTATGTTGTCAGGTCCCGCGCCACCGGCGATAAGGTGGGGTTGAACAGCAAGTGATCTATTGGGCAGTTAGGTGTGCCATGAGCCAAAACCCGTGCGGCCCCTTTTTGCGTGATCATGTAGCCGCCAGTCCCAGAATGCTTGGACAAAAGTGGCAGCACCGCGCGGCCGAGATGTGTTGCGCCCCGCCGACCGACTGCAACGACAAGCCTGTCGTCGCACCAGCGTTCCAGTTTGACCACGTCGGCGTCCGCCGGCCACCACGACAAGTCGCGTAGCCACAGGACCAGATCGTCGGCCAGATGAACGTCGTCTTCAAACACCGCAATATGCGTGTCCGAAGTCGCCTGAAAGGCCGACAACAAATCAAGATGGCTTTGTGTACAGGCTTTGTCCTTTGGGCCAAATCCGCCCAAGGGCCCGGCCGCGGGCAACGCGGACAATTTTCGCTGCCCGTCCGCCGACCCCGCGTCCACAGCATCGAAAAACCTGTGTCTCACGCCAGCCTTGGCAAAGGTTTGATCCATCAACGCGCGGCGTCCGCGTGCACGCTGCAAAGACACAATTGCAGCGGTCACTTGCGAACTTGGGGTCATATGATCCGAGGGTGCCGGCATAGGTGTTACCTGTGACCTATACCGATCCCGGAAACCCGACATGTTGGAACGCGACGGACAGGCATGGTTCAGCCTTTGACCGCCTTCACGATCTTTTCGGCGCCATCCTTCAGGTCGTCAGCGGCGATCACGTCGAGCCCAGAGCCATTGATGATGTCTTTGCCTTTCTCGACATTCGTGCCTTCCAGGCGCACCACCAAAGGCACTTGAAGCCCCACTTCTTTCACGGCTGCAACCACGCCTTCTGCGATGACGTCGCAGCGCATGATGCCGCCAAAGATGTTGACCAGAATGCCTTTGACGTTTGCGTCCGACGTGATGATCTTGAACGCCTCTGTGACCTTCTCTTTCGTGGCGCCACCACCCACATCAAGGAAGTTGGCAGGCTCTGCGCCGTAAAGCTTGATGATATCCATGGTCGCCATCGCAAGGCCCGCACCATTCACCATGCAGCCGATTTCACCGTCGAGCGCGATATAGTTCAGATCGTACTTGGAGGCTTCGAGTTCCTTTGGATCTTCTTCGGTTTCGTCCCGCAGCTCGGCTATGTCGCGTTGGCGATACATGGCGTTGCCATCAAAGCCCAACTTGGCGTCCAGCACTTTGAGTTTGCCATCTTCCATGACAATCAATGGGTTGATCTCGAGCATCTCCATGTCCTTCTCGATGAAGGCTTTGTACAGGATGCCCATAAGCGCGACGCACTCTTTGACCTGAGACCCTTCGAGGCCCAAGGCAAAGGCGATCCGACGCCCGTGATACGGCATGTAGCCCGTCGCTGGGTCCACGCTGAAAGACAGGATTTTTTCCGGGGTGGATGCCGCCACTTCTTCGATGTCCATCCCGCCTTCGGTCGAGCACACGAAAGATACGCGGCTGGATTGGCGATCGACGAGCAATGCCAGGTACAACTCGCGCGCAATATCAGAGCCGTCCTCGATATAGATACGATTGACTTGTTTGCCAGCCGGGCCTGTCTGGTGGGTCACAAGTGTGCGCCCCAGCATTTTCTTGGCTTCTTCGGCGGCCTCTTCGACTGACTTTGCCAAGCGCACACCGCCTTTTTCACCGGCGTCGGCTTCCTTGAAGCTGCCTTTGCCACGGCCGCCGGCATGGATCTGCGCTTTGACCACCCACAATGGGCCATCCATTTCGCCCGCAGCGGTTTTTGCATCTTCTGCCCGCAGTACCACGCGCCCGTCGGAAACGGGTGCACCGTAGCTGCGCAACAGGGCTTTGGCCTGATATTCATGGATGTTCATGGAATTATTGTCCCATTTTGGATTGGATCGCCTTTCGCTATAGTCCCAGAGGCGCGGCAGAATTAAACGCTATTTTGCCGCATGTGGGGGATATCGAAGGAAAAAGCGACATTTGTGATCACAGCAATATTTTGTGTGATCACAAACTTATTTCCCTCTGCCGAATCACTCGGCACAAAGAGCAAGAGCAAGGCTGACGGGGTTTTGTTTCCCCAAGGCCGTCGAGAGCACAGCAAAAGCGTTCGACCGGATTTTCCGTGGCAGGGGGTACGCAACGGAAATCGCGTCCTGGGACGCGGGCAGAGCGGGCCCGCACGGTGATGCCGCCGGGCCCGCCAATCTCAAATCATCAGGCCAAAGTAGGATCGATGCCTTTGCAGGCTTCAACCAAACCTTTGACGGCATTGACCGAATTGTCGAACATTGCCTGTTCGTCCTTGGCCAGCTTGATATCGACGATCTTTTCGATGCCGCCCGCACCGATGATCGTTGGCACACCAACATACATGTCTTTCAGGCCGAACTCTCCCGAGCAATAGGCTGCGCAAGGCAATAAACGCTTTTGGTCCTTGAGATACGCCTCGGCCATTTCGATGGCGCTGGTCGCCGGGGCGTAAAATGCCGACCCAGTCTTCAGCAACCCGACGATTTCTGCACCACCGTCGCGCGTGCGCTGCACGATGCCGTCCAGTTTTTCCTGGGTTGTCCAACCCATGGCAACCAGATCCGGCAAAGGGATGCCGGCAACTGTTGAATACCGCACCAACGGAACCATCGTGTCGCCGTGACCGCCAAGAACAAACGCCGTGACGTCTTTCATCGATACGTCGAATTCGAGGCTCAGGAAGTGGCGGAAGCGGGCGCTGTCCAGCACTCCGGCCATGCCGCAAACCATGTTGTGTGGCAGCCCGGAAAACTCGCGCAACGCCCAAACCATCGCGTCCAGCGGGTTGGTGATACAGATAACGAACGCGTTGGGCGCATG
>CAWUIW010000159.1:0-7897 GCA_963922515.1 uncultured Rhodobacterales bacterium
ACACCAGCGGGGTTTCGATCCAGAAGCCGGGGCGCGCGGGATCGCCCAGCGCGGCAACCGTTGTACCCAATGCCCGGCCCTGCCCGGTTTGTCGTTCCGCTGCGGCTCGCTCTGTGTCGGTGGTGGTATCAAGCGCGTCGGGCGGTTGTCCGGTGGCAGCAACAGGGCTTGCTACATCGGCAGGGATCGCGCTCAGCGGCTCGCCCACCGGCTGTGCAGGGGTTTCGGATCGCTTGAACAAGGCGTCCAACGGCGCCTGTACTTGCGCACAGCCCGCGACACAAACGCACAACAACAGCAATCCGCTTCTCATAGACCGCACGATAACAAGGATTTGGTTGCGGGCAATCGGCTTCTGCCCTTGTCGTGCGCCGGGCGGATCACTACCAATAGCACATGACCGCACCGCTAATTGATCCCTTCGCCCGTGCCATCACCTATCTTCGCGTCTCGGTGACCGATCGATGCGATTTTCGGTGTGTTTATTGCATGTCCGAGAACATGACCTTTCTGCCGAAGAAAGAGCTTCTGACACTCGAAGAACTGGATCGCATGTGCTCGACATTTGTGCGTCTTGGCGTGCAAAAGCTGCGGATCACCGGAGGCGAGCCCCTGGTGCGCCGAGACATCCTTCAGTTTTTCCGGGGCATGACCCGTCACCTGGACAGTGGCGCACTCAAAGAGCTGACCTTGACGACCAACGGGTCGCAACTGGAACGGTTTGCCGCGGACTTGGCAGGCGCCGGCGTGCGCCGGATAAACATCTCTCTCGATACGCTGGACGAGGACAAGTTCGCCGCGATCACCCGCTGGGGGCGCTTGCCGCAAGTTCTGCGCGGTATCGATGCCGCTCAGGCAGCCGGGATGCGCATCAAGATCAACGCCGTCGCATTGAAAGGGTTCAACGAAGACGAGCTGTTGAAGATCACCGAATGGTGTGCCGACCGCGATATGGACCTCACATGGATCGAAGTGATGCCAATGGGGGATATCGGCAATGAAAACCGGCTGGGTCAATACTGGTCACTGCGTGACGTGCGCGCCCGCTATGGAGAGGCCTATGCCGTCACCGATCTGGCTGAACGCAGCGGTGGTCCGGCGCGCTATGTCCGGTTGGAAGAAACCGGCCAGAAAATCGGGTTCATCACGCCTCTCTCGCATAATTTCTGCGAAAGCTGCAACCGTGTGCGGCTGACCTGCACCGGAGAAATCTACATGTGCCTGGGTCAAGAAGACATGGCCGATCTGCGCGCACCCTTACGGGCGCATCCCGGCAGCGACGCGCCATTGGAAACCGCCATTCGCGCCGCGATCGGGATGAAACCGAAAGGACATGATTTCGACTACTCCCGGCAACAGCTCGACGGTCAGATGTCGCGCCACATGAGCCATACGGGCGGATAATGCGCGCGGTTGGCGGGGCGCCAACACCGATGCTGCGGGTGTATCAGGCCCTGAGCACGATCGTGGCGCCGATAGTCTTTGGACGTGTCAGCCGCAAGCTCCGAAAGGCGGGCGTGCAAGAGGACCGTTTGGGTGAACGGCTGGGCTACGCGACGCGAGCAAGACCTGAAGGCCGCGTGATCTGGTTTCATGCCGCCAGTGTCGGTGAAAGTCTATCCGTTCTGACCTTGATCCGGCGCCTTGGCGAACGATTGCCGGACGTTTCCTTCCTGATCACCTCGGGCACGGCCACATCGGCCAGCCTGATCGAAAGGCGCCTGCCCCCACGTGCGACGCACCAGTTCGCACCGCTGGACGTGCCCGCAGTCGTGGACCGTTTTTACAGCCATTGGGCCCCGAACGCCGGAGTTTTCGTCGAAAGCGAGCTGTGGCCAAACATCCTGATCCAAGGACGCCGAATGCATATCCCGCTTGCGCTGGTGAATGCCCGCTTGTCTGAAAAGTCTGTGCAGGGCTGGCGCCGCTGGCCGGAAACATCCAAGATGGTCATTTCCGTGTTTTCCGTTCTGCTGGCCCAGAACAGGCAGGCAGCCGACAATCTGGTGGCCATCGGAGGCGATCCGGCGCGCGTGCGCGTTGGGGTCAACCTGAAAAGCACATCAGATCCTTTGCCCGTCGATACCGCGCTACGAGACCGGTTGAAAGCCGAGCTGGGCGACCGACCTTTTTGGGTGGCCAGTTCCACCCATCCCAACGAAGAAAATATCGTGCTTGAGGCCCACAAGGCCCTGCTCGCAACCCATTCCGATCTGTGTTTGATCTTGGTGCCCCGGCATCCCGAACGCGGCGCCGAGGTTGCAGCCCTGCTTGCGCAACAGCAATTCACCGCCGCGCAACGCAGTGCCGGTGCTCCGATCACCGGGGACACCGAAGTTTATTTGGCCGATACTCTGGGTGAAACCGGCACGTGGTATGCAGCCGCGTCCATTGTCTTTCTTGGTGGGTCGCTGTTTCCCATCGGCGGGCATAACCCGTTTGAACCGGCACAGGCTGGCGCGGCGGTGCTGACCGGACCGCATGTCGATAACTTCTCCGAAACATTCGATCCCATGCTCGCAAGAGGCGCGGCGCGTACGGTGCAAAGCGCAGCAGAACTTGCCGAAGCGGTAGATGAATACCTGCGCGTTCCCGGCAGCCTTGCGGCCGCCCGGCGTGCGGCGGCCCAGTTTACAGGCGAGCGAGAAAACGATTTGGATGCCGTGATTTCGACCCTGTGCACCAAGCTAGCCCTCAACTAAAAGACCCCATGTCCAAGCCTAACCTTGTCGACCCTGCCACGATCGACGTGATCGCCCCCAATCTCAAGCAGCGATATTCTGGTGTCACCTCTACCGTGATGCGCTTGGTCCCCTTGCAGGCCAAAGATGTATCAATTGCGACCGTGGGCCCAAAACTGCCTGCAGAGGTCCCCCAGATCAGCTTATGGGACCTGCTGATGATGTCGCGCAAAGGGCCCAGTGGCGCGCGCATTTGGCATGCACGGCGCAACACCGAAATGCTGGTTGGCCTGGTGTTGAAGCACGTGTTTCGCAAGAGCTTGAAACTGATGTTCACCTCTGCTGCGCAACGCGATCACTCTGGCTATACAAAGTGGTTGATCCGCAAGATGGAAGCTTTGGTGGCCACGTCTGCAAAATCGGCCGCTTTCCTGAAGCATGACAGCACGGTCATCTTGCACGGCATCGATGTTACAGAGTTTGCGCCAGCCCCGAACAAGCAAGCGGTGCGCCTGCAGCTGGGGCTGGATCCGGATGCGGTTCTGATTGGTTGCTTTGGTCGGATACGGCCGCAAAAGGGCAATGACCTGTTCATCGACGCGATGATCCAGCTTTTGCCAAAGTACCCCGATGCGCACGCCATCATGATGGGCGGCGTCACAGCGCAATTCGAGGGCTTTGTTTCTGATCTGAAGCAAAGGGTGGCACGGGCCGGGTTGACCGATCGCATTCACTTCCTGCCAGAAGATCCGGGCTGGACCATTGCGCCATGGTTTCAGGCCGTCGACCTTTATGTTGCCCCCCAACGCAGCGAAGGATTTGGCCTGACACCGCTCGAGGCTATGGCCTGCGGTTGTGCAGTTGTCGCGACCCGCGCGGGCGCGTTCGAGGAACTGGTTGTTCAGGGTGAAACCGGCACCATCGTGGCGTGCAAAGACGGGCCGGCGCTGACAGAGGCGATCGACCAGGTCCTTTCAGACCCGGTGAAGCTTGCAGCATGGGGCGCCGCCGGCCCCGGCCATGTTGCGCGGTCCTTTCGGATCGAAGGCGAAGCCGCGGCCATCAACGCAGTCTACCGGGACCTTTTGAACCGCGGCTAGGCCGCGGGCATACGCCGCTCTACAATCTCGGCCCACCAGCTGCATCCTGCGGGAATTGCGTCATCGTTGAAGTTGTATTCCGGGTGATGGACCATCGCGGTGTCACCGTTGCCCACAAGGATGTAAGCGCCGGGGCGCTCTTCGAGCATGAAGGCAAAGTCCTCTCCGCCCATAACCAGTGGCGCATCCTCGCAAGCGCCCGAAACCGCCGTGGCCACCTCGGCTGCAAAGGCGGTCTGTTCGTCAGAATTGACCATCACGGGGTAGTTGCGGATGTAATTGACCGTTGCCGTACCGCCAAAGGTCCCCGCGATCCCATCACAGATCTCGCCGATGCGTCGCTCGGCCAGATCGCGCATTCCCGCGCTCATGGTCCGAACAGTGCCTTTCAGGGTCACGGTCTGAGGGATCACGTTGAAGGCCTTGGACGACGTTTCGAACGAGGTCACGGACACGACCACCTGATCGATCGGGTCCGCGTTGCGACTGGCAATTGTCTGCAGGGCAAGCACGGTTTGCGCTGCCATCACGGTCGTATCAATCGTTTCTTGGGGTTTTGCCGCGTGGCCGCCGCGGCCTTCCAGTACGATGTCAAAGATGTCGGTCGCCGCGAAAAAAGCGCCGGGCCGAATAGCGAAACTGCCCACGGGTCGACCCGGCCAGTTGTGCATACCGTAGACTTCCTGGATACCGAACTGTTCCATCATGCCGTCATCGCACATCTCGCGACCGCCACCACCGCCTTCTTCGGCAGGTTGAAAGATCACCGCAACCTTGCCGTCAAAATTCCGCGTCTCTGCAAGGTACTTGGCGGCCCCCAGCAACATGGCCGTGTGTCCATCATGCCCACATGCATGCATCGCGCCATCGGTTTTTGACGCATAGTCCAGCCCCGTGGCCTCGTGGATCGGCAGCGCATCCATGTCCGCCCGCAATCCGATCACGTTGCTCTTGGTGTCAGCTTTGCCGTTGATGATACCCACAACGCCGGTCCGCCCAATGCCAGTGACCACTTCATCGCAGCCAAACTCCTGCAATTTCTCGGCGACCAACGCACTTGTGCGATGCGTTTCGAACAGGATTTCCGGGTTTTCATGGATATCCCGTCGCCATGCGGTGATTTCATCTTGCAATTCTGCAAAGCGATTTTTGACAGGCATCGTGTCAGCTCCTGATCTTGGGTTAGGCGGCGGGCATCCGCTGCTCGGCCATTTCGGCGAACCAGCTGGCCCCGGCGGGAATGATATCGTCGTTAAAGTTGTACTCCGGGTGGTGCAAGCCAGCGCTATCCCCATTGCCCAGAAGGATAAAGGCGCCGGGGCGTTCTTCCAGCATGAACGAAAAATCCTCGCCCCCCATCACCGGTTGGGTGTCTTGGCAACCGCCGGCCACCGCGCGGGCCACGTCGCGGGCAAAGGCGGTGTTCTCCGGTGTGTTGATGGTTACGGGAACGCCGGGAATATACTCGACCTCAATCGTACCGCCAAAGGCGGCGGCGACGCCCGCCGCCACCTCCGGTAGACGTTTGCGGATCATGGCTTGTACGTCCTTGGAATGGGTCCGCACGGTCCCGCGCAACTTGGCCCCTTGCGGGATCACGTTGAATGCGGTCGAAGATGTAACCACGGACGTGACAGACAGAACGGCTTTCTCAACGGGATCCATGTTGCGCGCCACAATCGACTGCAAGGCCACGATCAGGCTGCTCAGCATGACGGTTGTATCAATGGTTTCCTGAGGTTTTGCGGCGTGCCCGCCCAATCCCTCGACCGTGATGCCAAACTCGTCTGTTGCGGCCAGGATCGGCCCGGCACAAATGGAAAACGTCCCGGCCGGTAACCCGGGCCGGTTATGAATGGCATAGACCTCTTGAATGCCCCATCGATCCATCAAACCATCGTCGCACATGGCCTTGGCACCATTACCGCCCTCTTCTGCGGGCTGAAAAATGACCACAACCTTACCGTCAAAATTGCGTGTCTCAGCCATGTATTTTGCAGCTCCCAGCAACATGGCCGTGTGCCCATCATGACCACAAGCGTGCATTTGGCCCGGGGTCGTCGACGCATAGTCCAGCCCGGTCGCCTCGGCCATTGGCAAGGCATCCATATCGGCGCGCATTCCGATGACGCGCCCCGCTGTATCTGTCTTTCCCTTGATCACACCGATGACACCGGTGCGGCCGATGCCTTCCACCACCTCGTCGCAACCGAATGCACGCAGCTTGCCGGCCACAAGGTCTGAGGTGCGGTGCGTGTCATACATGACCTCGGGATGCGCGTGGATGTCTCTCCGCCAAGCGGTGATTTCGGCGTGCATTTCTGCCAGGCGGTTCTTGATCGGCATTGTGGCTCCTCAGCGGGCGGGCATGCGGCGTTCGATGATTTCCGCATACCAGCTGCTGCCCGCCGGGATCGCGTCATCGTCGAAGTTATACGCAGGGTGGTGGCACATGGCCGTATCCCCGTTTCCAATGAAGATATACGCGCCGGGGCGTTCTTCCAGCATATAGGCAAAATCTTCGGCTGGCATGATCGGGTCGGTGTTGTCGTTGACCTTGCCGGCGACCGCTTTTGCGGCTTCGGCAGCATAGGCGGTTTCGGCTTCGGAATTGATCGTGGCGGGATACCCCGGCGTCCAGATCACGTGCGCGGACGCGCCAAAGGCCGAAGCGGTGTCTTCGGCGACACGGCGCACCCGGTCTTCGGCCATGGCGCGATACTCGGGGTCTAGTGTCCGCACCGTGCCCTTCATGCGAGCGGTGTGTGCAATGACATTCGACGCCACGCTGTCGGTTTCAAACGTACCGACCGTCAGCACGACGCGCTTTACCGGGTTCACGTTGCGCGACACGATGCTTTGCAATGATATCAGGATTTGCGCCGCCACCAGCGTGGTATCCACTGCCTCGTGCGGAGCCGCCGCGTGGCCACCGCGGCCGGTCACAACGATTTCAAATTCGTCGGACGAAGCCAAAAGCGCGCCGGACCGGATTGCAAATTCGCCGGTCGGAATGCCGGGTGCGTTGTGCATGCCATAGACTTCCTGGATACCCCAACGATCCATCATCCCGTCATCGCACATGGCTTTGCCGCCTGCCCCGCCCTCTTCCGCGGGCTGAAAAATCAGGACAGCCGTGCCGTCGAAATTGCGCGTCTCCGCCAGGTAGCGTGCCGCGCCCAGCAACATCGAGGTGTGCCCGTCGTGCCCGCACGCGTGCATTTTACCCGGCGTTTTGGAAGCGTAATCCAGCCCCGTGGCCTCTTCGATCGGCAACGCGTCCATATCGGCGCGCAGCCCGATCACCCGGCCTGCTGTATCCGTCTTGCCCTTGATCACCGCCACCACACCGGTTTTTCCGATCCCGGGCGTGATCTCGTCCACGCCGAACTCGGCCAACCGCTCTTGCACAAAAGCGGCCGTTTCGTGGACTTCGTACATCAGCTCGGGGTTTTCGTGCAGGTGATGCCGCCAGGCGGTCACGTCGGCGTGCATATCAGCGATGCTGTTTTTCACGGGCATATCTGCGCCTTTCATAAAGAGGGCCCAAGCTCCATCTTGCTGCCGTCAGAGAAACGGCTAAGCCGGAAGCGTGACAAATCATGACCCGGATCGCGACCGGTGGCCAGAGCCGCCAGAACCTTGCCCATGCCCGGACCGATCCCGAACCCGTGGCCACTCATACCCGTGCCAATGGTCAGCCCCGGCAGCGCGGCAACACGGTCCACCACCGGCACCACGTCTGGCATGGTGTCAATCATCCCGGCCCACGCGGTTCTGATTTTGACGGGCCCAAGTTTCGGAAACAGCTTCTGAAACTCGGCGCTGAGCGTCTTGACCTTCGCCTGATTGGGTTTGGGATTCAGGATACGCATAGCTTCAAACGGGCTTTCCGCGTCTTCGGCCCAATGCCGGGGCGTGCCCCATGCGTCAGGGTAGCCGCGAGGCGCGCCGGGCAAAAAACGCGTGCCTAGCGGATCCGCCATCAGTTGAGTCAGAAACTTGGGCAAGGCGCGAAAGGCATCCGGTCCGATGAACAGCTCGTGAAACCCGCCGGCCGCCAGTGAGTACCCGCCATCCGCCCGGGGCCGAAACGCGATCTGGCTGTCGCAGGCA